>UQJV01000079.1 GCA_900541475.1 uncultured Collinsella sp. | reverse complement strand
GACGCCGCCCTCTCAAGGCGGAGATCACCAGTTCGAATCTGGTACGGGCTACCACGCATCTGATACCCGGACTTCCTATGGAAGCCCGGGTTTTTATTTTCAAACAACCGTCTGCAATTCCCGTTTGAACCAGAGCTTTGCGTTCTGCCTATGGCCCTTACGGGTACAATATCCAAGATATTTTGACTGTTAGAAGGAGTCTCATGACGGAGTCCTCTCAGCATACGTCCAAGCCCCAGGTCGAGGTTGAGGCCTCGGGCGGCGATGACAATAAGAGCGCACGCCGCGGCGCAATCTTTATCGGCGTTGTGCTGGTGGGTTATATCGTCTATCTGGTGGTAACCGGGCAGATGGGGCAGTTCTGGGCTGCTATGTCGAGCGTCCAGGCGCCCTGGCTCGTTGTCGCGTGTCTTTGCATGTTTATGTATCTGTTCTTTGGCATTGTGGCCTATGCGATCGCCGTCTGGCTCGACCCCAATTCACCCGTCGGCATTCGCGACCTGATCTCGGTCGAGGCGAGTGGCATCTTCTTTGGCAACCTGACGCCCATGATGATGGGCTCTACGCCTGCCCAGATCTACCGCCTGACCAAAGCGGGCCAAAACGTGGGCGAAGCGGGTGCCACGCAGTTCACCCGATTTATTGTTTATCAGTTTGGCCTCGTTGCCTGGGGCGCTATCCTATTGCTTGCTCGCATGCCGTTTTTTGCCGAGCGCTATGGCGACATGACGCTGCTGTGCGTCTTTAGTTTTGGCGGTCACTGCTGCATCCTGCTCGGCATCTTCGCCGTCGCGCTCATGCCTAAGACCGTCACGCGCGTCGCCCATTGCATCATCAATTGGCTCGAGCGCATAGGTGTCTCGGCCACTAAGATCGATGGATGGCGCTCGTTTGTCGATGGCGAGATCTACTCCTTCTCCGAGAAGTTCAAGCTTTCGGCCGGACATTTTTCTTCCATGCTGCTCACCGTGTTTATCACCATGCTGCAGCTCGCGTTTTTCTACCTCGTGCCGTATTTCCTGATGCTTGCCTTTGGTCACCACGAAGTCGACTTTTTCTCGGTCATGGCCGCGAGCGCCTTTGTCCAGCTGCTGAGCTCTGCGGTTCCCTTGCCCGGTGGAACTGGTGGCGCCGAGGGCGGCTTTGCTTTGTTCTTGGGTCATTTCTTTGGGTCGGCTTCGACCGCCGGCTATCTGCTGTGGCGTCTCATTACGTTTATCGCGCCGACCATTTTGGCTGCGCCCCTGCTGGGCCTTAAGAGCGCCCACAACGAGAGTATCCATGCGCGCTGGGATCGCGTGATGCGCAAGCTCGGCCGCGCGCCTCAGACGCCCTCTGCGCCCACTAAGCCGCACCCCACGAATGCTGTTACCGTTGATCCCAGGAAGCACGCTCAGAAGGCTTCTGGGACCGCTAAGCCGGCTCATAAAGCCTATGTGCGACAGACGGGCGACGGTATCCGCGTGTCTCCGTCGGCACTCAATAAGAAGAAGCACCCTAAGTCGCGGTAGGACAGTCGTGCGTTCTTCATGATGCGGGGCATATTTGTGCTGTATGGGGGATAATCCTCTTACGTAGATTATCTCTCATCTGTTGATGAATGCCCGCATATCGAAGGGACACGTCTATGGACACCAGCAAACCGCGTCTTGATCGCCGCATCGTTCGCAGCCGCAATGCCATCCTTTCCGCTTTCGAGCGCCTGCTCATGGAAAAGCCGCTGGCAGACATTACGGTGAGTGCCATCGCGCGCGAGGCCAATGTCGACCGCAAGACCTTTTACGTTCACTTTGGTACGGTTGATGGCTTGCTCGATGCCATTGCCGTCGATGTGGTGGAGATGATTGTCGACTCGGTTGAGAAAACGCTTGCCTCCATGGACGGCGACACCAACGAGCGCGCCCTGGGCGCGGCGGCGACCTTCTTTAAAACCGTTAACGAGGCGCTATGCAACAACTTGGTGCTCAATCGTCAGCTGATCGAGAACATTCCGCTCGATGATTTTATGGCTCGTCTTCGTGCGCCGCTCGAACACGAGATTGCCGAGCGCGATCTGCTGCCCCAAGGTCTCAAGGACGAGATGTTCGACTACTATCTGGCGTTTTTGCTGTCGGGTATTATCGGTATCTATCGCACGTGGGCCCTGTCTGATGGCTCGGTTCCTATCGAGCGCGTCTCGGAGGTCGCCAACGACCTGACTCTCAATGGCCTATCGAGTCTGGAATCTCGCTTGGATTAGGCGCAGGCTCGAGTTCGTGAGGCGCTTGTCGGGGTGCAGCCCGATCGACCAGGCGACGAGCATCCCGCCGAAGCAGTCGATGACCGGGTTCAGGTAGACCTTCTCGCCGCCCGGGAGTCTGAA
>UQJV01000078.1 GCA_900541475.1 uncultured Collinsella sp. | reverse complement strand
AGGCTTTTGCCTTGCCGGAAACCGAGTTCCCCGCGTGGGTGAAGGTGGGCGCGATGAGCACGCCGTCGTCCTTCAGCACCCGTCTGATTTCTTGCAGGGCCTTTTCCGGATGCGGCACTATGTGAAGCGCGTTGGACACGATCACCACTTCGAAGGACTTCTGTGCATAGGGCAGGCGGAACATATCTTGTACGGAAAAGTGCAGCTTTGCGGATTGATGGTCCCGCTTTGCTTCAAGGATCATCTTTGCAGAGGCGTCCGTAGCCTCGATGTGCGCCGCCGCATTCACGATGCTCTTTGCGATAAGCCCCGTGCCGGTGGCAACCTCCAGTACGGTTTTTTCTTTCACCACCGGCCTGATCAGCTCATACATCTTCTCATACGCCGCCCGGTCCTTTCGCATGAAGCGGTCGTACCGACTGGCATTCTTGTCCCAGAAACCCTTGCGTTCGTGCATGGCTGTCGCCCCCAAACAGTTAGAGCCATCTAACTATAACACAGGAATCATGCAGTAAGATAAGGCTAACCTTATTCTCTTGGCTAAGACGCATCTCTTCGGTTTTCGCTTATAACGGCGCGAGTCAGATACTAGGCTGGAGCTGAAGAAGGAGCTTGGCGGACAGGTAAATCGATACCGGTTCCCGGAACGGTGATCCAGCCAATTACGCCAGGGCTCTAGTCACTGAGCGGGAATAGTAATAGAACACATGTTCATGTATTTCATACGGTTTCGTACGGTCCGATGGCGACCGATGGGGGCGTTTCGCAACCGCTGCACCTGCAAGCCACATGGTTTCACAATCGGGCAAAAACTCAGAAGGCTCCTCGTGAAAAACGAGGAGCCTTCCTGTTTCCTTCGGCGCGGGCGGATCGGGACCGAGCGCCAATCTAGAGGCATTCGGTCAGAATCTGGAACACCTCGCCGCGCTCCAGTTTCTTGGCGCAGCCGCCGGTGAGTACGCAGGTGTCCGCAACCTTGTGCAGCGTCTCGTCGGACGCGTCGGAGCCCATCTCGGCGAAGCTCGTGGGAAGCCCCATCTCGCCGATGAACGTCTGCAGGCGGTCGATGCCCTCGAGCGCCACCGTAAGGTCGTCTTTGCCCTTGGCGTCGACGCCCCACACCTCGCGCGCCCAGCGGGCGAACTGCGCGGGCGCCTCGGGGGCCAGGTGGCGGTAGAGCGCAGGGTGGATGACCGCGAGGCCCATTCCGTGGTTGGTGTGGGTGTACGCGCCGTACTGGTGCTGGATCATGTGCGCCTGGAAGTCCGTTGACTTGCCGATCTTGAGCACGCCGTTCTCGGCCATGGCGGAGTCGTATACGAGCTCGCTGAGCGCCTCGAGGTTCTGGTCGTCGTTCGCGATGATCCGCATGTTGCGGATGACGTTACGCTGGATGGCGAGGTTGATGTCGTCGGTGACATTGCGCCCGCGCGGGCTTCCGAAATAGCTCTCCATGCAGTGCGAGAGCGTGTCGAACGCGCCGCTCATGAACTGCGCGTGCGGTACGGTGAGCGTGAGTGCCGGGTCGAGCGCCGCCCACATGGGCATCGCCCCCAGATAGGCGCCCTTCACGTGCGTCTCCTCGTTGGTGATGACGGCGCCGTTGTTCTGCTCGGCACCCGTGCCGGAGAGCGTAACGATGCAGCCCATGGGGATGAACGAACTCGGCATCTTGCCGTCGGCGTGCTCGAACGTCTCGATGTCCTCGTCAAGCATCGCCTGCGCGGAGACTACCTTGCAGCAGTCGAAGACCGACCCGCCGCCGACGGCGAGAATGAAGTCGACCTGCTCCTCGCGTGCGAGCGCGGCGCCTTCCTGGCACTTCTCGTAGGTCGGATTGGGCATGATGCCGCCGAAGTCCACCACGCGCTTGCCCGCGCTCGTGAGCTTATCGACCACGTGGCCGTAGACGCCGGTTCGTTTGACCGAGCCTCCGCCGTAGGCGAGCATCACTGTCTTGCCCATGGCACCCATCTCGGCGTCGAGTGCCTGGTCCATGGCCCCCTCGCCGAAGTAGTTCCTGACCGGGTAGTCGTACGTGAATGAGTTCATGGCAATTCCTCCTAGTAAGTTATCAGTGCGGTCTGACGCTCGTCTACACGTTGCGCACGAGCCCGGACATCCATTCGATGGTGGCGGGGTCGTGGTGGTCGAAGAACGCGCTGCGCCCGGTGTCGAGCGCGGCGATGGCGACCATCTCGTCGTCGCCCAGCGCGAAGTCGAAGACGTCGAAGTTTTGCTCCATGCGATCGCGGTGCGTGCTCTTAGGGATGCAGACCACACCGCGCTGCAGCAGCCAGCGCAGCACGACCTGGGCGACCGTCTTGCCGTGCGCCTCGCCGATGCGAGCGAGGACCTCGTTGCGGAAGAGGTCGTTTCTGCCCTCCGCAAAGGGCGCCCAGCCCTCCATGGCTACCTCCTTGCCGACCATGTACTCCTGCGCCTCGCGCTGCTGGAAGAACACGTTGCACTCGACTTGGTTCACGGCGGGGGCGATGCGGTTGAACGAGATGAGGTTTGCGAGATGATCGGGGTAGAAGTTAGCTGTGCCTATGGCGCGGATAACGCCCTGCTCGTAGAGCTCCTCCATGGCGCGCCACGCGCCGAAGACGTCGCCGAACGGCTGGTGGATGAGGTAGAGGTCGACGTAGTCGAGCCCCAGCCGCTTGAGCGACGCGTCGAAGCCGCGCTTGGCCCCCTCGTAGCTCACATCCGACATCCACAGCTTGGTCGTCACGAACACCTCGTCGCGCGGCAGGCCGCTCGCACGAATGGCGGCCCCGACCGCCTCTTCGTGTTAGCGCTAATCTAAAATTGACCACTTTCGCAAACGCATCTCGCCGAATGCG
>UQJV01000077.1 GCA_900541475.1 uncultured Collinsella sp. | reverse complement strand
TGCGAACCTCCAGTCCGGACCGCCCCGCGGTCCAACTTTCTGTCCGCACCCCCAACAGTCCGTATTTCACCGCAACTTATTGATGGGGATGCGATTAGCGCTTGCGGGGGACGAGCTTGGTGCGGCGCAGGTGGATCATCTCGGCGGCGATGGAAATGGCGATCTCCTCGGGATCCTCCGCCTCGATGGCAACGCCAATCGGAAGGTGCAGCCCGTCGATTTGTTCCTGCGTAAAGCCCTCCTGTTCCAAGCGGGCCCGCACAAAGGCCGTCTTGCGACGCGAGCCCAGGCAACCCAAATAGGCGGGCTTGGCGCGCATCGCCTGAATCACCACGTCGATATCGGACTTGTGACCCGCCGTGGCAACGACCACCAAGTCGCGCGGACCGACGGGGCACAGCTCGCTCAGGTTCTTGTAATCGACCAGGCGTCGATCGTAGACACCGGGCACCCATTCGGGGGTCAGCGTACCGGGGCGGTCGTCACAAGCCACGACGGCAAAGCCCGCCGCCGTGAGCACCCGCGCCGTTGCGGCGCCCACGTGGCCGCAGCCAAAGATATAGGTCAGGCCCTCGGGGCAGAGCGTCTCGATGTGCGCCGGGGGAATCTCGGAGGCGGCGTTGGTGTAGGTGACCTTACTCCCCTCCTCCACCAGCGAAAGCTCGGGGCAGCCCATTATGGTGCGGCGCGATGCCTCGCCATGGTACTCGGCCACATCGCCCTCGATCGCCTGGGTGACAAACGGTTCAAAGTCGATGACGAAGTCGCCGATGCGCCGATAGGCCAAAACGTCGGCAACCGACTGGAACAACGGCACCTGCGATACATCCAGGTGCAGATAGCACAGGCAGATGGCTCCGCCGCAGATCATGCCAGTATCGGAGTTCTCGCCGCCCATGGTGTAGCGGACCAGACGCGATTGCCCTGCGGCCAGCAGCTCGCGCGCCTCGTCCAGCGCAAAGAGCTCAATCTTGCCGCCGCCGATGGTGCCCGCTTGGCTGCCATCGGCAAAGACGGCCATCCAGGCGCCCACGCCGCGCGGCGATGACCCTGCCGTACCGGCAACTACCACCAGCTCGCACGTCTTGCCAGCCTTCAGAGCGCCAAGCGCAGCATTCACCACATCGAGCTTTTCCATTGCAATTTCCTATCCCTGGAATACACCGGTGAGCATGGCGAGCGCCTCGAGTACGCCGCCGCCGACCGACGTCGCCTTGTCCGAAATATAGTTGATATAGCTGGCATCGCCGCGCGGGTCGACGTCGGCGCACTTAAAGCCCTCGGTCACCTGAACGCCGTCGGCCAAAAGGCCGCGCAAGCAGCCGTCAATCTGCGTGACCATGGGAGTATCACCCGCATACCCGATCACATCGCCGGCACTCACGATGTCGCCGATCGCGCGGTCGGACCTAAACACGCCGGCGGCGGGGCTGTGGATAACGCGCTCTTTGCCATAGCCGGCGATGATGCCCGGCACGCCCGTATTGGGTTGGGGCGAGCCCTGGGTGATGACGCGGCCGAGGAAATGACCGCGCATGGTCTCGACCACGGCGTCGCAATCGACCGGCGCGGTAAAGCCCGGCCCTACCGCGATGACGGCAGGAGCCATGTCGCGCGTGGTGCCCAGATTGCGCTTAGCTAGAATCGCGTCTACCACGGCCGCGGGTCTAAGTTCGCCGAGCATCTGTGCCTGGGGGTCCACCACCACGGCGACATCCCCCGCCTCGGTAATCTCAAGCACCTCGACCGGCGTCTGCGCCAAGCGGGCACGAATGCCCTCGACCTGGACCTCGCCCAGGCGAATGGCCTCGCAAAAACTGATCGTGCGACGGATGCACGTGGGGACCGCGATATCGGCCATGACAACCGACACGCCGGCGCGCACCAGACGAGCAGCCACGCCCGTGGCGATATCGCCGGCGCCGCGAACATAAACGAGCATTCCCGGGGCACCTCCCTGTGCTACGGTTTGAGCAGAGCAAAAGCGGTTCGACCGCTACTCTGATGATTATTTCTTATCACAGTATTATACGGCGGTGAACAGATGGAAACGGTTAACGGCAGCCTTGCCTCCACGCTCAAGATTGAGCCGGGCATTACCGCGATCATCGGCAGCGGTGGCAAGTCGACCCTGCTAAAAACGCTCGGCCTTGAGCTTATGCGCGCCGGCGGCAGGGTGCTTCTCTGTACCACCACGCACATGTTTCCCGTCGCCGGTGTGCCATGGGACGGGTCGAACCGTCGCCTGGACGCCGCGCCTTGGCAGCCGGGGACCCTGCATGTTCCCGGCTGCACCTGCGAGGCATGCGCGGGCATGAGCCGTGGAAGCATCTGCCAAGCAGGCGTCTTGGACCCCGAGACAGGTAAGCTCTCCTCCCCTGCCGAGCCGCTCGACGAGCTGGCGCAGCGCTTTGACTATGCGTTGGCCGAGGCAGATGGCAGCAAGCGACTCCCACTCAAGGCCCACGCCGCCTGGGAGCCGGTTATTCCTGCCGGCACTGCCAACGTCATCTGGATCGTCGGCGCCTCAGGCTTGGGCAAGCCCATCAACGAAGCCGTCCACCGCCCCGAGCTCTTTTGCGAGCGTTGCGGCTGCGAGCTCACCGATATCGCCACGCCCGAGCGCGTCGCCATGGTGCTCAATGCCGAACTGCGGATGCTGAACCTCAACAATGCCCGCATCATGCTCAACCAAGTCGACACGCTTGCCGACCCGGCCGTGGCAGGCCGCTTTGAGACTGCCCTCAGCCGCCCCATCGTCGCCACCAGCCTCAAATAGCCGGCGCTGCCCCAGCAGACCTATAAGTTGCGGTGGAATAGTTCCTGAAAGGGGGTGCGGACGATTTCTTGGACCGCGCCTAGGCGTATCCAAGCTTCCTGCGGT
>UQJV01000076.1 GCA_900541475.1 uncultured Collinsella sp. | reverse complement strand
CGGTCGGCGCCCTTTCTCGTTAGTCGCTATAAAGCTCAGCGCTTATTTGTTGACCTGACCGGCGCGGACGGCGGCCTTCTTGCGGTCGGTGGCATTGAGCAGACGCTTGCGCAGGCGGATGTTCTTGGGAGTGATCTCCACCAGCTCGTCGTCGGCGATGTACTCCAGCGCCTCCTCCAGCGAGAAGGTGCGGGGCGGCACCAGCTGGACGGAGATATCGGAGGTCGAGGAGCGCTGGTTGCCCAGGTTCTTGGTACGGGCGATGTTGACGACCATGTCGCCGGCCTTGCTGCGCTCGCCCACGATCATGCCCTCGTAGCACTCGGTGCCCGGCTCAACGAACAGCTGGCCGCGCTCCTGCAGCGTACCCAGAGCGTAGGCAACGGCCTTCTCGGTAGTCATGGAGATCATGGCGCCGTTCTGGCGGTTGCCGATCTCGCCGGCATAGGGGCCGTACTCCAGGAAGGTGTGGTAGAACACGCCCTCGCCGTGAGTGACGTTCATGATGCGGTTCTTAAGGCCCATGATGCCGCGGGTCGGGATCTTAAACTCGAGGTGCGTCACGATGCCCGAGGTATCCATACTCGTCATGATGCCGCCGGAGGTGCCGAAGACCTCAACGACCTTGCCCGAGTACTCGTCCGGGCACTCGACGACGGCCTGCTCGACGGGCTCCATCTTGTTGCCGTTCTCGTCCTTCTTAAACAGAACGCGGGGACGACCGACCTGGAACTCAAAGCCCTCGCGGCGCATGGACTCCATCAGAACGGACAGGTGCAGAATGCCGCGGCCCGAGACCTCGACGCCGCTCTTGTCCTCGAGCTCCTCGATCTTCATGGTCACGTTGTTCTCGGCCTCGTTGAACAGACGCTCCTTGAGCTGACGGGCGCCCACGATATCGCCGTCGCGGCCGACGAGCGGGGAGGTCGAGGCCTCAAAGACAATGGACAGGGTCGGCGGGTCGATCTCGATAGGCTCGAGCTCGACGGGGTTCTCGGGGTCGGTGTAGACATCGCCGATATCGGTGCGGTCGATACCCACGACGGCGGCGATGTCACCTGCGCCGACTTCCTGGCACTCGGTGCGGCCCAGGTAGTCGAAGGTAAAGAGTTGCTTGACGGTAGAGGTGGCGCTGGAGCCGTCGTTCTTGACGACCAGAATCTGGTCGCCCTGGTGGATGGTGCCAGAGTACACGCGACCGATACCGATACGGCCGACGAAGTTGGAGTGGTCGATGGTCACGCACTGCATGGCCAGCGGGGCGTTCTCGTCAACCTCGGGCGCGGGCATGTCGTCGATGATCATATCGAGCAGCGGATACATGTCCATGTTGCCGTCGTTGGGGTCAAGGCGGGCGAAGCCATTCATGGCGCTGGCGTAGACCACGTGCTCCATGGCAAACTCGAGCTGGTCATCGGTAGCACCCAGATCGGCCATAAGGTCCAGGCAGTCGTTGTACGCCTTCTCGGGGTTGGCGCCCGGACGGTCGATCTTGTTGATGACGATCATGATCTTGAGGCCGGTGTCGATAGCGTGACGCAGCACGAAGCGGGTCTGGGGCATGGGGCCCTCAAAGGCATCGACCAGCAGCAGGGCGCCGTCGGCCATACGCAGCACGCGCTCGACCTCGCCGCCAAAGTCGGCGTGGCCCGGGGTGTCGATGACGTTGATCTTAACGTCCTTGTACTCGATAGAGATGTTCTTGGCGAGGATCGTAATGCCGCGCTCGCGCTCCTGGTCGTTAGAATCCAGGACGCGGTCCTCGACCTGCTGATTGGCACGGAAGGCGTCCGTGGCACGCAGGAGCTTGTCGACCATCGTCGTCTTGCCGTGGTCGACGTGAGCGATGATGGCGATGTTCCTCAGATTGTCTACGCGCATGTAGTTCCCCTATCTTCTATCTATATACAAACGGCACGCGTATGCGACCCGCCCAGCAACACAACGCTCGGCGGGAATATTGAGCCTTTTACCGAAAACTCGTTTATTTTAGCGATTTTAGATAAGAGGGGTTTCCTCACCTGCAGGTTCAGGGTCGCTCCACATAAAACCATCGCCGGCGCCCACACCCTCGTACAGTACGTATGCCGAAAAGCCGCTCTCGAGCGTCGTCTCAAAGAAACTCACGAGCAGGGCGTCATGGTAGCCGCCATCGATCTCGACACAACCGGTGTAGCCGATGGCGTAACGGGCAATGCGGCCCAGGCCCTCGTCCTTAAGGCCCATCTTATGCTCGGAGATAAAGTTGGTGGCAGCCTCGAGGCATGCCTCCTCGCCGTCCTCATCGAGTGCCGCAAGATAGCGGTTGGACGCGGCGTCCTCGATCGCAACGACAACGCCGGGGTTCTCACCAGCGGCAAGATCGTCTAAAAATGCCCCGATGAGGTCGCACACCATGGCGTCGAGCTCGGCGGAGACGTTTCCGGCGTCCTGCATATCCTGTGCCATTTTTAGACCTTCCCATCGAGTCCGGCGTCGTTACATCTCTTGTGCCTCGGCAGCGATCTTGGCGGCGGCGTCGCGGACGCGCATCATATCGGCCGCACGCTTATCGAGCACCTTGATCTGGTTGGTCAGCATCACGGCATCGACCACGCCCCAGATGACCAAGCCCGTCGAAATCGAAAACCCAAGCGCACCAACTGTACCACGAAGGCGCGATGAGATTGCCGCGACAAGTGCGGAGACGGCAACCATCTTGATAAAGGAGGCACGGCGTTCGCGAAGCGTGCGGGCCTGCGTCACATAGGCGATGCGTGCGGCCTCGGATGCCTCCGAGCGCACCTGAGCCTCGCGGGCAATGGCGGCGACCTCGGCCGATACGCCACGCTCCATCAGTGCACACTCCGTCTCATGGCTACCCGTCATTTAAAAATCATCGGGCGAGAGCGTATGGACGAACTCGTCGAACTTCTCAAATTCCTGCTCGTCATCGATTTCCTCGGCAACCGGAGATACGGTGCCTAGGCGGTTCATGATGTCGTCCTCCACAAACATGGGAGCATTGCTGCGCACGGCGAGGGCGATGGCATCGCTCGGGCGGGCATCGATCCTATGCTCGCTGCCGCCGGCCAAAACGACGACCGTCGCGTAAAACACGGGAGGCTCGGCACGGACGATCTCGATACGCTCGAGTTTTGCATCCATGGCATCGAGCGTGTCGAGCAACAGGTCATGGGCAATCGGGCGCTCGGCACGACCGCTGTCGATACCGCGGCTAATAGCCGCAGCCTCAAACGAACCAGTTTGGATAGAAAGGGAGCGCAGCGGTGCAGGGGAGTCCGATTTACTGCAGCGCTCGCGAAGTACGATAAGCGATGGCACGGGACCGGCGGCCATGACGATGGTCTCTATGTCGACACGAACCATGGAACACCTCCGGTACGTAGCGGTTAACACGCGGCGCCTTCGCCGCATTGAATTGCTATACTACCCAATCTTTCGCACAGCACACAAAACCAAAATGAGTTTTATAACACACAAGAAAAAAGCCCCGAGGCAACACCTCGAGGCTCTTCACAGTTTTGATGGTGGACCTGACAAGATTCGAACTTGTGACCTCCCGGTTATCAGCCGGACGCTCTAACCAACTGAGCTACAGGTCCATCATGGTGGAGGTTAGGGGGATCGAACCCCTGACCTCAGGCTTGCAAAGCCCGCGCTCTCCCAGCTGAGCTAAACCCCCACGGAGACAGTAATAAACACCCCAGCGGCGACTCGGCTCTCGCTGGGGTGTTTATTGCGAAAGAAAGTGGTGGACCTGACAAGATTCGAACTTGTGACCTCCCGGTTATCAGCCGGACGCTC
>UQJV01000075.1 GCA_900541475.1 uncultured Collinsella sp. | reverse complement strand
CGCGAACGGCGCGCCTGTTTAGCGAAACTGGTGAAAAATAGATTGACGCTAACACCGGCTTGCAGCCGACGCCGGCGTCGAAGAGCTCGACGGCCCGCCTCCTGGACTCCAGGTCGTGCTTCACCCTGAGGTCTATACTCATGGAAAACCTCCCATTTCCCGATGTCCAAGAAATGGGAGGCAGTTCACAGGCACCTTTGTGGTGGTTTTGACGCAATGGCTTAGCCGCGGTCCCAAAACGTCTCGATCTGTAACAGTTAGAACCCATTTTCCGGTCTATCTGTTACAGATCGAGACACTCAAATCCCCCTCAAGGGAAAATCTCAATCTGTAACAGTAACTCGGCAAAATCCGTCCCAGATGTTACAGATTGAGACAAAGGGGCGGCGCGGTTCGGAAGTATCTCAATCTGTAACACCTAGCCTACTTTTAACGGTCCAGTTGTTACAGACTTAGACAAGCCGGCAGACAACGAAATCGGCAACGCCCGTGATGGACGTTGCCGCTTTTCTATTGGGAAAACTACTCGGTTTTCGTTACTAACCACCACAATGGGGACAGGCACCTTTGCGGTGGTTTTGGCCTTAACCTGCCTCTGCTTGCTAGACCGTGATGACGTTGTCCATCGACTGGTACTTGGCGGGTACCTCGCCCGTAGTGATGATCGTTGCGTCGCGGAAGTCCGCGAACTTGACGGGCGCCACCATGCCAAATTTGCTGGCGTCCGAGATTACGAAGCGTTTGGCGGTATGGCGCATCGAGATACGCTTGACCTGCGCTTCCTCGATATCCGGTGTGGTGAGACCTTGCTCGGCGGCGATGCCATTGGAACCCCAAAAGCCGCAGTTGAAGTTATAGCGGTCCAGAGTTGCCAAGGCATCGGGACCGACGAGTGCCTCGGTCTCGGGCTTGAGCTCGCCGCCCAGCACAACGGTGTGCATGCCGCGCAGGGCGAGATGCTGAGCATGGAGCACGGAATCGGTCACATAGGTGACACCCTCAAGGCGCGGAAGATGCTCGATGAGCTTGAGGGTCGTTGAGCCCGAATCGATGTACACAAAGCTATCGGGCTCCACAAGCGCCGCCGCACGGGCGCAGATACGCTCCTTGTCGTCATTATGGAGATCGCTGCGCTCGCTGATCGTCAGGTCGCGCGTCACGTGCGCACGCTCCAGACTCGTCGCGCCTCCGTGCACCTTGGCGATACGGCGTGCGCGGTCGAGCGTCTGCAGGTCGCGCCGAATGGTGGACGGTGTCACGCCCAGGGCTTCAGCAAGCTCCGGCACGGTAACCGAGCCAGCCTGCTGCACCATCGACACGATCGCGTTGAGCCTATCTTCCGCAAGCATCGCTTACTCCTCCTCGGGGTACACGACTCCCCAGTCGGCGCGAAGCTTGGTCATAAGCTCCATAACATCAGAAGCATAATCCAGTAGCTCGCGCTTCGAATCATCGCCGGCAACGGCCTTCTCAAGATCGGCCATCTCATAGCAAAGGGCGTAAGCTTCGGTGCCGGCGTGGACCTCCTCGCGGTGGCCGTCCGCAGTCCACACGATGGTCGCGTGATCGGCGCGCGGATACTCGTTGACCTCGATATAGCACTTGTCAAAGCTGATGACCGAGCGCTTGGGCTGTTTGGAGTGGAGCGTAAGGCTCACGACGCCCAGCTGCTGCTCGGCGTTACGGCAGACAATGCCACCCGCGACGTCAACGCCAGTCTCGCAGGTATTGCCCAGAGACACGACCTCGGCTGGTTGGCTGGCCATAAACAGGCGCATGATGGAGAGCGCATACACGCCAATGTCGAGCATGGCGCCGCCGGCAAGGCTACGATTATAGAAGCGGTTGGTCAGGTCGCCGTACTCCTTATAGCTGCCAAAATTGAGCTGGGCGAGGTTCATGCGGCCAAAGTCGCCCGCACGCATGCGACGGCGCAGCTCTTGATACAGCGGCATGTGGAGCACCGTGGTGGCGTCCATAAGGACCACGTTGTGCTCGTCGGCGATGGCACGGGCCTCGTCGAGCTCGGCGGAGTTGAGGGTAATGGCTTTCTCGCAGAGTACATGCTTGCCGGCGGCCAGCGCGGCACGCAGATAGGTGATATGCGTGTTGTGCGGCGTGGTGATATAGACGGCATCGATGTCTGGATCGGCGTAGAGGTCCTCAATCGTCTCGTACACCTTCTCGACGCCATACTGCTCGGCAAAAGCCTGGGCCTTGGACAGCGTACGGTTGGCGACACCCGCGAGCTTGCGGCCGGCCAGAGCGAGGGACTGGGCCATTTGGTTGGCGATAACGCCGCACCCGATCACGGCCCAGCGGAGCTCGGGGGCCGTAAAGATATCATCGGGGAACGGCTGATCCTGGACCGAGGCAAACGCCGCCTTTGCGGCTGCCTCGGCGTCGAGCGGAGCCTGTTTGGAATCTGCCATGATGTGCCTCCTGAGTCATCGGAAGTCCTTCATTTCTAACAACCCTATATTCGCACAATTGCGCGCGTATCTGCTCTTGTTTGCGTGTTTATTTGCTTATCGGTCATTATTTAGCCAAATTTGGCAGATATTTGCGCGGTTATGCGTATTGTCGCGCAAGACTATGCGCGTAAATGCGCATGCGAGGATCCTCCTGAAGCATAAAGGGGCGGAACTACAAAGCCCTAAAGGAAAGAGCAGGCTGCATTACTCCACCCCTCTGGGGGCAGCAGACATCAAAGGACCGTCCCTATGTGCCGCTTTCGTTGCAACGGCCACTCATTTAAGTCTGTCCCCAATGACTGCCAATCAACGGCCACTCATTTAAGTCTGTCCCCAATGAGTGGGGATAGAAAAAAGCCCGGGTGCCGTGGGGCATCCGGGCCTTTGCTAGCAACTTGATGTTGCGGGCAGCTTAGAACTTGTGGCCGCACTTCTTGCAGACGCGCAGCTTGTTCTTGCCGTCCTTCTCGTGACCGACGCGGGTAACCTTACCGCACTCGGGGCAAACGAGATTGACGTTAGAGGCGTCGATGGGAGCCTCCTGCGAAACGATGCCGCCCTGCTGGTTGGCAGCGTTGGGCTTGACGGCCTTCTTGACGACCGAAACGCCCTCGACAACGACCTTGTTCTCGGCGGGGAGAGCACGCAGGACAACGCCCTGCTTGCCGCGATCCTTACCAGAGAGAACCTGGACCTTATCGCCCTTCTTGATATACATATATCTCCCCTAACTACAGGGTCTCGGGAGCGAGCGAGACGATCTTCATGTACTTCTTGTCACGAAGCTCGCGAGCGACGGGCCCGAAGATACGGGTGCCGACGGGCGAACCATCGTTGTTGATGACAACGCAGGCGTTCTCATCAAAGCGAATGTAGGAGCCATCCTTGCGGCGGATCTCCTTAACGGTGCGAACGACGACGCAACGGACAACGTCCTTCTTCTTGACGTTGGCGCCAGGGGTAGCCTCCTGGACAGCACCGATGAACACATCGCCGATGCCTGCATAACGACGCTTGGAACCGCCAAGCACCTTGATGCAGCGAATCTTGCGAGCGCCGGAGTTGTCGGCGACGTTCAGCATGGTTTGCATCTGAATCATGGTAGATGTTCCTCCGAACTAAGAACCGAAGAGAGGTGCGCAGCCTTTAGGCGGCCTGTGGTATGCAAACCAGGCATACGCACATCTTCGGAAACGTACAAGTCGTAAGAGCGACTGCTTATTTAGCGCGCTCGACGACCTCGATGAGGCGCCAACGCTTCATCTTGGACATAGGACGGGTCTCCATAACGCGGACGGTATCGCCCACGCCAGCCGTGCACTCCTCGTCGTGAGCGTGCAGCTTCTTGGAGCTGGTCATCATCTTGCCGTACTTGGGGTGACGCTTGCGCTCGGTGATGGTGACGACAATGGTCTTGGCACCGGAGACGGAGGTAACGACACCCGTACGGACCTTACGCGAGTTACGCGAATCAGTCATGTTCTCTCCTTAGGTCCTACTCGGCGACAGCGGACTTCTCCGCTGCGATCTCGCGGGCGCGCTGCTCCGTGAGGACGCGAGCGATGTCCTTCTTCACGGTGTTGACGCGAGCGGTGTTGTCCAGCTGGCTGGTGGCCATCTGGAAACGAAGGTTAAAGAGCTCGGCGCGCATTTCCTTCAGCTTCTCAACGAGCTGAGCGTCCGAGAGCTCACGAATCTCTGCGGGCTTCATTAGTTCTCCTCCTTGGCGGCGGCGGCGTCCTCAGCAGCCCACTTGGCCTCGAGAGCGGCCTCCTCAGCCATCTCCTTCTCGATGCGCTGCTCAGCGTTCTTAGCAGCAACAATCTTGGTCTTGATGGGAAGCTTGTGCTGTGCAAGACGCAGAGCCTCGCGAGCGACCTCCTCGGGCACGCCCTTGACCTCGAACATGATGCGGCCGGGCTTGACGACGGCGACCCAGTACTCGGGGCTGCCCTTACCGGAACCCATTCGGG
>UQJV01000074.1 GCA_900541475.1 uncultured Collinsella sp. | reverse complement strand
GAAAAGCTCCTCTTGCCGACTGCAAGAGGCGTTCCCGTTTGTCGGGGGAGCGCGATGGGCGGAGCCGAACCGGTCGGGCACAAAAAAGGGCGGACGCCGCAGCGCCCGCCCTAAGGCAATCGAAAGCTCAAGCCAGCAGATCGGTCTAGTACACCATGCCCATGGCGTCACGAACCTCGGCCAGGGTCTGCTCGGCGATCTCGTTGGCGCGACGGTTGCCCTCGTGCAGCACGTCCTTCACGTAGTCCAGATCGTTCTCGTAGCGCTGACGGCGCTCGCGGATCGGCGCGAAGTACTCGTTGACGGCCTCGGTCACGTACTTCTTGAGCTGGCCGGAGCCACCCATGCCAATCTCTTCGGCAATCTCGACCTCGGAACGGCCGGTGCAGATGGCGGCCGTCGAAAGCAGGCCGGACACGCCGGGGCGGTTCTCGGGGTCGAACGTGATCATGCGCTCGGAATCGGTCTGGCTCTTCTTGATGCGCTTGGCCGTCTCCTCGGCGGTCATCGAGATGTTGATGGCGTTGCCGTAGCTCTTGCTCATCTTGCGACCATCCAGGCCGGGAAGCAGCGGGGTCTCGGACAGTAGCGCATCGACCTCGGGGAACACCTTGCCGTAGCGGTTGTTAAAACGGCGGGCGATGGTGCGGGTGAGCTCGATGTGCGGCAGCTGGTCGCGACCGACGGGCACCACATTGCCCTTGCAGAACAGGATGTCGCAGGCCTGGTGCACCGGGTAGGTGAGCAGAAGACCGGTGAGCTCGTGGCCCGACGCCTCCATCTCGGCCTTGACGGTGGGGTTGCGCGCCAGCTCGGCCTCGGAGACCAGCGACAGGAATGGCAGCATGAGCTGGTTGGCGGCGGGCACGGCGGAGTGCGCGTAGATCATGGTCTTGTCGGGGTCGATGCCGCAGGCAAGGTAGTCCATGACCATGTTGTACACGTTGTCCTGGATGTGCTCGGTGGTGTCGCGGTCGGTGATGACCTGGTAGTCGGCGATGAGTACGTTGGTCTTGGCGCCCATGTTCTGCAGCTCCACACGGCCCTTGAGGGTGCCAAAGTAGTGGCCCAGGTGCAGGCGGCCGGTGGGGCGGTCACCGGTAAGCATGGTGAACTTCTCGGGCGTCTTGGCCAGGCCCTCGCGAATGGCGTTGCTCTTTTGCAGCGCGACTTCGTAGCTGTTCTCGTTTGGCATGATTGCTCCTAACGTATGTTCATGGGTCAAGATGATAACGCGTTTATTGGAGGGGCGGGGCGTAAGTAGGCGAGGGGCGGGAGAGGGGTGGCTTGTGGGATGGGTGCGGCGCAGCTGCGCTTGGCCAACGGTGCCTGGGCACATCCTCGGCAGCTTGTCCTAGAGCTCGTGGTGGCGCTCTTCTTTGCGTTCCTCGGCGGCTTGCTCCTCCTGCTTAAAAGCGGGGTCGTCGGGGGTTACCAGCTCGTCCTCGTGCGTGCGCTTGTTGTAATGGTGGCGTAGCACGGGTTCAAACAGGTGCAGGCGCTTGGCGAAGGCCGCCGAGCCAATGGCGAGCACGGTAAAGATGAGCACGCGTATGGGGACCTCGACCTGATTGATGGCCGCGGCGCCGGCCGAAAGCAGTATGCACCAGGCGTAGATGAGCAGTACGGCTTGCTTTTGGTTGTAGCCCTCTTGAATGAGGCGGTGGTGGATGTGGCCCTTGTCGGCCTGTCCAATGCTAATGTGGGCGCGCTTGCGGCGCACGATGGCGCTAAACGTATCGATGATGGGCACGCCGGCCACGAGGAGCGGGATGATGAGCGAGGTGAGCGCGGCGGTGCGGCTCACGTTGAGCAGCGAGATGGAGCCCAGCGCAAAGCCCAGCAGCAGCGACCCCGAGTCGCCCAAGAAGATGCTCGCGGGGTTGAAGTTATAGTGCAAGAAGGCGAGGCACGAGCCAAAGAGCGCAATGGAGAGCGCGGCGGCATCGATGCGGCCCGAGAGAACGGCCATCGAGAACATCGTGAACGATGCGATGCCGCAGATACCCGTCGCTAGGCCGTCAAGGCCGTCGATAAGGTTGATGATGTTGGTGAACGCCACCAGGTAGACCACGGTAATGGGGTAGGCGAGCCAGCCGAGCATAATCTCGCCGGGGGCAAACGGGTTGACGATGACGCCGATTTTTAGGCCGCCTACGCAGGCGATGAGCGCAGCGAGGACCTGGCCGGCCAGCTTTTGCTTGGGCTGGAGCTGGAAGACGTCGTCGATCGCGCCGGTCGCAAAGATAACGGTAAAAGAAAGCGCAAGGATGGGGTAACTGATGTGCAGACGGTGGTGGGGCACCAAAACGGGCGGCCAGCCCAGGTACCAGGTGCCTAGGATCTGAACAATGCAGGCGACGACGAGGCCCAAAAAGACCGCCGCGCCACCCATGCGCGGGATGGGTTTAGTGTTGATGCGGCGCTTGGAAGGATAGTCGACGGCGTCGAGCTTGATTGCCAGGCGCTTGACCAGGGGCACCGCAAGGAAGGTCGTGATAAAAGCCACGACCGCCACGCAAAGGTACGGTATGAAGCTCGTGGAGGAAGCCATGAATCGATGAACCGCCAAGCGTCGAAGGAAAAAGTCAAATGATGCCACGCCGCAAAGGGTATAGCTGACCCATGATACTCGACCAAGGAGGGTGTGAGGAATTGTACGGGGCGATAATCACGTGCTTACCAGATTTTCGAGTGATGGTGGGGTTCTGCCTGGTGCTTTTTGGGGATCCTGGCGGGATTTGCGATGGCGATTTTCGGCAAAAGAAAACCACCCCCCACGTTACGAAAATGAACCCACCTAAAACAGGTGGGTGCCCTCATCGACTGTTCCAGCGTCCTTAACAACGAAGGATACCTGTACTAGGTACGACTGTGTGGGCTCCCTAAATAAACGCGACGGTTCACCCAGTTGCTCCGCGGGGGGCGGAATACCTACATCATAAAGCGGCACTTTGTGGATTCTAGTCTTGACATTACAAAAATCGTGTCGGACGATTACGGCGCCTTGGGCTCGAGCCGTCTGTGCGGTTGGTCCTTTTGCGTTTGAGCTGCTGAATCGTTGTTTTGGAGCATGTTTTTATGCCGACGTCGTTGACTGAACTTTTTTCGCCCGCCTGCCATTTGTGTCCGCGCCGTTGCGGTGCGGCGCGCGATGAGGGCGCGCGCGGCGTATGCGGTGCCGACGACACGCTCAAGGTGGCCCGCGCCGCGCTTCATATGTGGGAGGAGCCACCTATCTCGGGTGAGGCCGGTTCGGGCACGATCTTCTTTAGCGGCTGCTCGCTCAAATGCGTCTATTGCCAGAACCACGAGATTTCGACGGGCAATTTTGGGCTTGAGATTTCGCCCGAGCGTCTGGTCGAGATTATGTTGGAACTGCAGGACCAGGGCGCCAACAATATTAATTTGGTGACGGCGACGCACTACGCGCACCTGCTGCCGGCTGCGATTGCCGCGGCGCGGGCGCGCGGGCTGGTCATCCCAATCGTCTACAACACGAGCGGTTATGAGCGCGCGAGTGCCGTGGCGGCGCTCGGCGATCTGGTCGATGTGTGGCTTACCGACTTTAAATATGCCGATGCGGGGCTTGCGCAGTCGCTCTCCCATATAAAGGACTACCCGCGTGTGGCTGTGTCGGGCCTGGCCCAGATGGCGCGCGAGATCGAGCGCCGCGGGGGAGAGCTGGTGGACGAGGACGGGCTCATGAAGCGCGGCATGATCGTGCGTCACCTGGTGCTGCCGGGTCATGCGGACGATTCGTGTCGCGTGCTGGACCTGGTGTGGCAGACGGTGGGCGATGTGCCGATCTCGGTCATGAACCAGTACACGCCCAATGCGCTCATGCGCGAGCAAGGCGGCGACCTGGCACGCGCCGTTACGCGCGAGGAGTACGAGCAGGTCCTCGACCATGCCGACGACCTGGGCTTTACGACGATGTTCTGGCAAGAGGGCGGCGCGGTAGACGAGAGCTTTACCCCGGCGTTCGACACCACCGGTGTCCTCACCAGCGCAAAGTAGTGCGTTTGCCGATGATTTTTCTGGGTCGGGGATTAAAAAATCATCGAGAGGATCGCTTGCTCGAAAGGTAGGCAAATGGCCCCGTCCTAAAAAGACTGGTTATTGGGCGTTGACAGTTGGCGAGCCGTAGGTAAAATATCAACTTGTCCTGGGGACGTAGCTCAGTTGGGAGAGCGCTGCCGTCGCATGGCAGAGGCCGAGGGTTCGACTCCCTTCGTCTCCACCCTTGGATTTGATAAGCCGCTGACATTGTGTCGGCGGCTTTTTTTGAAAGAAAGGGCTGTACCATGGCCGAGCTTGAGTCCCAACCATTGTCCGACGAGGAGCGCGCCGAGTTGGAAGAGCTCCGCGCCGAGAAGGCTCGTCGCGAGGCCCAGGAAGAGGCCCGTCGCGAGCGTGAGGAGCTGACTGCCCTGCGTGCCGAGCGTGCGAAAGCCGAGGAGGCCGCCGCGAACGCCGCGCCCAAGCCCGCGCCCGCGCCTGCGCCCAAGCCCGCCGCCGC
>UQJV01000073.1 GCA_900541475.1 uncultured Collinsella sp. | reverse complement strand
GAAAGCACTTAATGTGCTTTCCGTCTTGCGCAGGACTGTAGAGCAGCAAACTTAATATATTTCGCCGCCCCTCTGCCAAGCCCAGGCGACTCCACGCACTTTACCTGCGTAAACAATGTGAGTGAAATATGAATCTCGATGGATACGCCCGCAGCCGTGTATACTAAACAGCTGTGTGTAACCAGGGGAGTATTCTGGCTGGACAAAATGCCTGCTTAATAGGGTTGTCAGGTAGTCTGGACGCAATACAAGGCTGGGGAGCACGTCGTGTAAGTAGTGGTCCTCTAGGGGCGTACGCTCGGTGGTGTACGCATTGTCCCAAGACCACGCGAGAGTTGGGATCATATCTTGATCAGCATGATTCTCGGCCGCAAGATTGGCATGACCCAGGTTTGGGACGAGGACGACAACGTCGTTCCCGTCACGGTCATCCAGGCTGGCCCCTGCGCTGTCTCGCAGGTTAAAACTCAGGCAACCGACGGCTATGACGCCGTCCAGATCGGTTTCGGCGACATCAAGGCCAAGAACGTGAACAAGCCCATGGCTGGTCACTTCGCTAAGGCTGGCGTCGAGCCTGTCCGTTTCCTTCGTGAGGTCCGCGTCGAGAACGGCGAGGAGCACAAGGTCGGCGAGGTCGTCACCGTCGCTGATTTCGCTGATGTCGAGAAGGTCGACGTCATCGGTACCTCCAAGGGTAAGGGCTTCCAGGGTCGCATCAAGCGCTGGGGTCAGCGCCGCGGTCCTATGACGCATGGTTCTCACTTCCAGCGTCACCCCGGTTCTATCGGTCAGTGCGCCTATCCTGCGCGCGTCCTCAAGGGCGTCAAGATGGCCGGTCACATGGGTAACGAGCGCGTTACCGTCAAGAACCTTTCCGTTGTCCGCATCGATGCCGAGCAGAACCTCATCTTGGTCAAGGGCGCTGTCCCGGGTGCCAAGAATGGTCTCGTCGCCATCCGTATGGCCTAAGGGCCCAGCCCATTTAGCCCAGCGTCATACCAAGGAGAACACTTAAATGGCAAAGTTTGAAGTAAAGAACAGCGAGGGCAAGAAGGTCGCCGAGGCCGAGCTCGCCGCTGAGGTGTACGGCATCGAGCCGAACATCCACGTTATGCACCACATCGTCAAGTGCCAGATGGCCTCTTGGCGTCAGGGCACCCAGTCCGCTAAGGGCCGCTCTGAGGTTTCCGGTGGCGGCAAGAAGCCTTGGCGTCAGAAGGGCACCGGCCGTGCCCGCCAGGGTTCCATCCGTGCTGCCCAGTGGCGTCACGGTGGCGTTGTCTTCGCCCCCAAGCCCCGTTCCTACGCTAAGCGTATGAACAACAAGGAGGTCAAGCTGGCTATGCGCTCCGCGCTGTCCGCCAAGCTGGCCGATGGCGAGCTCGTGCTCGTCGACGACTACGGCTTCGAGAAGCCTTCCACCAAGGCTGCCGTTGCCATGCTCAAGGCTCTCGGCCTTGAGGGCAAGCGTCTGACCATCATCGTTCGCGATGAGGACGTCAACGCCTACCTGTCGTTCCGCAACATTCCCAAGACGTTCATCATCACCGCCGACGAGGCCAACACCTACGATCTCGTCAACAACAATGCTGTGCTGATGCCCGCCGACATCGCCGCTCACTTCGGGGAGGTGCTTGCTTAAATGACCGCCCACGAGATCATCATCCGTCCGATCGTGTCCGAGCGTTCCTTCTCCGGCATGGAGCAGAACAAGTACACGTTCGAGGTCGCCAAGGATGCTAACAAGTATCAGATCAAGGACGCTGTCGAGGAGATCTTCGGCGTCAAGGTCGTTCGCGTGAACACCCTGACGGTCAAGCCCAAGACCAAGCGCGTGCGCTATGTCGCCGGCAAGACCCGTTCTTGGAAGAAGGCCATCGTCACGCTGGCCGAGGGCGACACCATCGAGGTCTTTGGCAACCAGGCCTAAGACTCGCTGCTGTTGAGTGAGCTCATGCCTCCCAAATAGGGGAGGCGAGAGCTCAAGGTTTTGGGCGTATAAAATGGACACGCCCGGAGCCGTGTATACGTCCGGTGTCATCGCACCCGAGGCAGAACCTCGAATCCCTGTCTGCGATGGCTAACGGATTCCTATTGAAAGGGATTGTAATGGCTGTAAAGCACCTTAAGCCGACCTCCGCTGGTAGGCGTTGGCAGACGATCTCCGACTTCTCCGAGATCACCTGCACCAAGCCCGAGAAGTCTCTTCTCGAGCCCCTGCCCAAGAAGGCCGGTCGTAACAACAACGGCCGCATCACCACCCGCCACCAGGGCGGCGGCGTGAAGCGTCGTTACCGCGTGATCGACTTCAAGCGCAACAAGGACGGCGTGCCCGCCAAGGTTGCCACGATCGAGTACGATCCGAACCGTTCCGCTCGCATCGCTCTGCTGCACTACGCTGACGGTGAGAAGCGCTACATCCTGGCCCCCAAGGGCCTCGAGGTCGGTCAGACCGTCATGTCCGGTTCTGACGCCGACATCAAGCCGGGCAACGCTCTGCCCCTCGCCGACATCCCCGTCGGTACGCTCATCCACGCCGTCGAGTTCCAGCCGGGCAAGGGCGCTGCTATCGCCCGTTCCGCCGGTAACTCCTGCCAGCTGATGGGTAAGGAGGGCAAGTACGCTATCGTCCGTATGCCTTCCTCCGAGATGCGCCGCATCCTCGTTACCTGCCGCGCCACCGTCGGTGAGGTCGGCAACGCCGATCACTCCAACATCGTCATCGGCAAGGCCGGCCGTAAGCGTCACATGAACGTGCGCCCGACCGTCCGCGGTACCGTCATGAACCCTGTCGACCACCCGCACGGAGGTGGCGAGGGCAAGAACCACACCTCTGGTCGTCCCTCTGTTACCCCCTGGGGTAAGCCGACGAAGGGCCTTCGTACGCGCAAGAAGAAGAAGGTCTCGAACCAGCACATCATTCGTCGCCGTAAGAAGTAATTTCGGATACCGAGTTTTAGGAGAAAGCACTTATGAGCAGAAGTCTCAAAAAGGGCCCGTTCGTGGAGACTCGCCTTCTCTCGCGTATCACCGCGATGAACGAGGCTGGCAAGAAGGACGTCGTGAAGACCTGGTCCCGCGCGTCCACCATCTTCCCCGAGATGGTTGGTCACACCATCGCCGTCCACGACGGCCGCAAGCATGTGCCCGTGTATGTTACCGAGTCCATGGTTGGTCACAAGCTCGGCGAGTTCGCGCCGACTCGTACGTTCCGTGGCCACAAGGCCAAATAGGGGGTTAACCGTAAATGGCAACTAAGTCTATTGAAACTGAGGCCACCGAGGTTCGCGCCGTCGCTAAGTACGTGCGTGTTTCCCCCAGCAAGGCCCGCCTGGTGGTCGATCTGATCCGCCGCAAGCCTGTCGCTCAGGCCTTCGACATCCTCCACTTCTGCGACCGCGCCGTCGCCGTGGATGTCGAGAAGGTTCTCCGTTCCGCCGTTGCGAACGCCGAGAACAACAACGGTCTGCGTGCCGACAACCTGGTTGTCGCCGCTGCCTATGTTGACGAGGGTCCGACGCTTAAGCGCATCCGTCCCCGCGCCAAGGGTTCCGCTTCTCGCATTCTGAAGCGTACTTCCCACATCACCGTCGTCGTTGCTCCTCGAAAGGAGGCGTAAAGCTGTATGGGTCAGAAAGTCTACCCCACCGGCTTCCGTCTTGGCATCACCGAGAACTGGCGCTCCCGCTGGTTCGCAGAGAAGGATTACGCTAAGACCCTCGGTAACGATCTCGAGATCCGCAAGTACCTCGAGAAGCGTCTTTCCCGCGCAGCTGTCTCCCGCGTCGAGATCGAGCGCGCTGGCGACAAGGTGAAGGTCATCATCCTCACCGCTCGCCCCGGCGTTGTCATCGGTAAGAAGGGTGCCGAGATCGATACCCTCCGCACCGAGCTCGAGGAGGTCGCTGGCGTCTCCAAGGGCCAGCTCTCCGTCGACGTTGTCGAGATCAAGCGCCCCGAGCTCGACGCCAACCTCGTTGCTCAGTCTATTGCCGAGCAGCTCGAGGGCCGCGTTGCCTTCCGTCGCGCTATGCGCAAGGCTGTTCAGTCCGCCCGCAAGGCCGGCGCTAAGGGCATCCGTATCCAGTGCTCCGGTCGTCTCGGCGGTGCCGAGATGGGCCGTCGTGAGTGGTACCGTGAGGGTCGCGTGCCTCTGCACACCCTCCGTGCCAAGATCGACTACGGCACGGCTGTCGCCAGCACCACCATGGGCGCTTGCGGCGTGAAGGTCTGGATCTACCTGGGCGAGAAGCTCCCGGGCCAGCCTGTTCCCAACCCTGCACTCGAGGGCTCTTCCCGTCCTCGTCGTCGTAACTCCGAGAGGAGGGGTCAGTAGTGCTTGCCCCTAAGCGTATTCTTCACCGCAAGGTGCAGCGTGGCTCCATGAAGGGCCAGGCCAAGGGTAATACCGAGCTGCATTTCGGCGAGTTTGGTATCCAGGCTCTCGAGCCCGGCTGGATCACCGGCAATCAGATCGAAGCAGCCCGTGTCGCCATGACCCGTTACACCAAGCGCGGCGGCCAGGTCTGGA
>UQJV01000072.1 GCA_900541475.1 uncultured Collinsella sp. | reverse complement strand
GAAGCCCTCGCCGCACGAAGTGCGCAGCGAGGGTTTCTTGCATGTCCGAGGACGTGCCTAAAAGTAAACTGATGGCGGGCCCGGACGACTACAGGGCTATCGATTACCCCGTGTTCTGCAATCCTGCCGAGACGCCAGTCACAGTCGAAAGAATCAGGCTCATGTACTCGGCCTTCTTCTCCTCTGCCATCTCGTCCTGGTTCATACGCACCTCGCGAAGGGCGCGGACCTGGGCGATGGACAGGGCGTCGACGTAGGGGTTGCGCACGCGGACGGCGCAGCCGAGCACGCGACGACGCTGCAGCGGCCATTCATCACCGACGATGGCAAGGACCCACTTACGCGTGAGCTGCATCTCGGTGAAGACCTTCTCGGACAGATCCTGGCGATCGCCCAGGTGAAGATACATCTTGGCGATGCGCTGGTCGGTCTTGGCAATCGACATCTCGATGTTGTCGATAAAGGTGCGGAAGAACGGCCACTCCTGGTAGGCAGCCTTAAGCTGGTCCAGATCGCCAAACTGCTCGCAGGCGGTACCCAGGCCGTACCAAGCGGCCAGATTGATGCGCGCCTGGCTCCAGCTGAAGATCCACGGAATGGTACGCAGGTCGTCGAGGGACTTGGCGCCCAAGCCGCGCTTGGCGGGACGCGAGCCAATCGGCAGCAAGCCGACCTCGGTCAGCGGCGTCACGGTCGAGAACCACGGTGTAAAGTCCTCGGTGTTCAGCAGGTCCAGATAGCGCTCGTGGCTTGCGGTGTTAAGCTTCTCGGCCATATCCCAGAACTTCTGCGTGGTCTCGGTGTTGGTCTTCTCGACGCTCGGGGCCGACTGCAAAAGCGTTGCGGCGGCAACGGACTCAACATGGCGCTGAGCCAGCGTGCGGTTGCCGTAACGGGCAAAGATGACCTCGCCCTGCTCGGTGAGCTTAAAGAAGCAGTTGACCGAACCCTTGGGCTGCGCCAGCACGGCCTTGTTGGCCGGGCCGCCGCCACGGCCCACGGCGCCGCCGCGACCGTGCATGAGCACCAGGTCGATATCGTTCTTCTCGGCCCACTTGGCGATGCGCTCCTGCGCGGAGTGCAGCGCGAGCATGGCCGTGGTAGGACCGGCATCCTTGGAGGAGTCGGAGTAGCCCAGCATGACCTCCATGCGGCGGTTGGTCTGGGCAAGGCGCTTTTGCACCACGGGCAACGTAAGCATCTGGTCGAGCACGTCGACGCAGCCCTCGAGGTCCTCGAGCTGCTCGAACAGCGGGATCACGTCGAGCTCGGGGACATCCTCCTCGTGTGCGAAAGACAGGTGGGCAAGCTCAAAGACGTCGGCCACATGCTGGGCGCTCTTGGTAAACGAGATGATGTAGCGGTGCGCCATCTTCTTGCCGTAGCGCTTTTGGATGGAGCCGATAGCACGGAAGGTATCGATGACTTCGCGCGTCATGGGCTGCAGGTCGCCATGGATACCGTTCTCGTGGATATCCTTGAGGGCGCGGGCATGCACCACGGAGTGCTGACGGAACTCCATCTCGACCATATGGAAGCCGAAGGACTCGACTTGCCAGATGATGGTCTGGACCGGGCCGTAGGCGGCACGGACGGCACCGCAGGCGGCCAGCGAACGCTGGACGACGCGCAGGTCATCCAGGAACTCGTCGGCGCTGTGGTACATGGTGTCGGTGATACGGCGCACGGTGGCGTTCAGACGGTCGGCCATGACGAGCATGACGGCGCGATGCGGCTCGTGCTCGGAGATCAGCTCGGCGCGGGCCGTGTACCGAGGGCTCATCTCGACCTGATGGTTCCACAGGTTAATGAGCTCGGCCGACGGCTTGCTGTAGGTGGCCTCGAGCGTGAGGTTGCGGCCGATGTGGCGGCACTTGTCCTCGAGCTTGAGCACCATGTGCGTAAAGTACTTGGCGGCGACCTCACGGCTCACCTTGGCGGTGACGTTGGGGTTACCGTCGCGGTCGGAACCGATCCAGCTGCCGGGATGGAAGAACGCCGGGCACAGCGGCGGCACAGTACCGGCCTTGTCGCCCAGCACCCAATCGTCAAAACGACGATAGATAACGGGGATAACGTCGAACAGCGTGTTATCGAAGATGTCGATGATGGTATCGGCTTCCTCGACCGGCGTGGGCTTCTTGAGCGCGATGGGGCTCGTACGCACCAGGGCGTCGATCTCCTGCAGCATATGGCGCTCGTTCTCCACCAGGTCGGAGCCGCCCAGACGCGGACGCTCCTCCAGCAGGTTGGAGATACGGCGGATCTTGCCCTCGACGGCCTTACGACGGGCCTCGGTGGGATGTGCGGTAAAGACAGGGTGGAACTCGAGCTTGTCGAGCAGCTCGTTGGCACCCTCGACACCCAGCTCATTCACCAGCTGGTGATAGGCAACGGTAAGCTCGTTGGCAGGATCGACCTCGGTATCGGTCGACGCACCGGCCTCGCGCTCGCGCAGCTGCGCCACACGGTAGTTCTCCTCCGACAGGTTTGCCAGATGGAAAAAGCTCGTAAAGGCGCGGACAATGACCTGCTGCTTATCGAGCGGCAGGCTGTCGATCAAATCGACGACCTCACGAAATGCCACGGCAGTGGGCTCGTCGGCGGTGGGCACGCCCTGCTCGTCGACGGCTTCGTCGGCAGCGCAGGTACCGGGGTTGCCGGCATTGACCACAATCTCGGCTGTCAAAATCTTGTCGAACAGGTCCGCGATCTCGGGATCATACTCGCTAAGCACACGGCGCTCCAGGCGCAAGAACAGCGCCAGATTGTCGCGCAGCTCCTCGGGGATCTCGATCTCGGCGAGACGCTCCCTGGACTCGGCATTCGAGCCGATTCGGTTAACGAGGCGGTTGACCACGGCAGCGACGCGCGCCGCGGCTTCGGGTACAGACTGGTTGCTTAGGTTCTCAGCCACGTTTCCTCCCATTCCTCCTTCTATGCACGTAACATGCGGTATTCATTATAGGCGCTTGAGAAATACTTTCGACACTGATTGCGCTTTACCACACAAAAGTATTTTCTGCATTGCAAAGGTTTTGCCCTAAATGGTCGTATTTCTCGGTGGGCGGCATACGTAAACGGGGGCATTCCGCATAAAAGCGAAACACCCCCGTAACAATCGCTCTCCATGAGCAGGGCACGTTAGCAGGCCCGAAGCTCAAAAAGATGCGCTACAGGCGCTCGCGAACCGCCTCGACCACGTTGGCCAGATCGACGAGGACCTCGTCATGGCTCTCCATGTCGCGCACCTTGACCTTGCCGGCGGCAAGCTCGTCGCCACCCAAGACCAAAATGAGCTTGGCGCCCACCTTGTCGGCCTGCTTAAACTGGGCCTTGAGCGAACGGCCCTGATAGTCTGCCTCGGTCACGATACCTGCGGCGCGAAGCTGCTGCGTAATGGCAAAGACGTTCTGACGCAGCTCCTTGCCGGCGTTGGCGACGTAGACGCACGGGACCTCCTCGGCGCCCAGGTCGCTGCCAAAGGCCTGCAAGGCCAGCAGGGCGCGCTCAAAACCGACAGCGAAGCCGACGCCTGCCGTGGGCTTGCCACCCTCGAGCTCGACCAAGCCGTCATAGCGACCGCCGCCACCGATGGAGCCGACACCGGCGCCGGGAGCCTCGACCTCAAAGACAGTACGGGTGTAGTAGTCCAGGCCACGCACCAAGGTGGGATCCTCGACATACTCGATACCCGCCGCATCCAAATAGCGCTTGACCTGCTCGTAGTGCTCGCGGCACTCGTCGCACAGGTTGTCGCCCATCAGCGGGGCGTCGGCCATGATCTCGCGGCAATGGTCGTTCTTGCAGTCGAAGGCGCGCAGCGGGTTGAGCTCGGCGCGCTCGCGGCACTCATCGCACATCTCGTCGGCGTGATCGAGGATAAACTGCTTGACCTGCTCGCGGTATGCCGGACGGCACTGCGCATCGCCCATTGAGTTAATAAGCAGACGAAGCTTGGAAAGATCGAAGCCCAGGCGCTTGTAGAACTCCATGAGCATGATGATGCACTCGGCGTCTGCCGCCGGATCGGGAGCGCCGAGCCACTCGATGCCCACCTGGTGGAACTGGCGCAGACGACCCTTCTGGGGACGCTCGCCACGGAACATGGCCTCGGCGTAGTAGGCCTTAAACGGCGTGGAGCCCTGGGGCACCAGGTTGTTCTCCACGACGGCGCGCACCACACCGGCCGTGCCCTCGGGGCGAAGCGCCAAGCGCTGCTTGGGCTTGAGCTTGGTATCGGTACCCTCGGTAAAGACGCGCTCCAGGTTGGCGCCGCTAAACACGCGGAACATCTCCTTGCGAACGACGTCGGTCGACTGGCCGATGCCGTGGACAAACACGTCCACCTGCTCGATGGCGGGCGTCTCGATGGGCTTAAAGCCAAACGGCTCGAACACGCCGGCAGCGATCTGCTGCATCTTTTGCCAGGCGCGCATCTCGGCGCCGATAAGGTCGCGGGTTCCCTCCGCCTTCTGTGCCTGCATGGGCAAACACCTTTCTTTTGTATCGCGTCATAGGTAGTGGTCATTATACGGCACAAAAACAAAACGCGGCGGCGCGTCTGGCCGAACGAGGGTATGGGGACTCGTTCGG
>UQJV01000071.1 GCA_900541475.1 uncultured Collinsella sp. | reverse complement strand
TGCGAACCTCCAGTCCGGACCGCCCCGCGGTCCAACTTTCTGTCCGCACCCCCAAACGGCCTATTTGGCGGCTAAACAGGAACTATTTCACCGCAACTGCGAAGGGAATCCGGCGCCCTTCTTGTTAGCGGGGGACGTAGCGGCCGGGTTGGGCTCCGGTGGGCTCGCCGTCGCACGCGGCCAGCACGCCGTTGACGAAGACGGCCTTGGCGCGGCCATGTGCCTCAAAGCCCTCGAGCGGCGTGTAGTCCACAGCCTGATGCTGCGTCGCAGCGCTAATGGTCCAGCGCGCCTTGGGATCCCACACGCACACATCGGCATCGGAGCCCTCGGCAAGACATCCCTTGCGCGGATACATGCCAAAGACGCGCGCCGGGTTCTCGCTCATCAAGCGGCACAGATCCTCGGGGCCCAGCTGTCCCTCAAAGCTCGTAGTGATCGCGACGGGGCGATGCTCCACACCGGGCCCGCCGTTGGGAATCGCGCGGAAGTCGTCGCGTCCGCGGTCCTTTTGCCCGTGTAGATTAAAGCTGCAGTGGTCGGTCGCAATCGTATCGATCTCGCCTGCCATAAGTGCCTCGCGCAGTGCCGCACGGTCACCGGCATGGCGCAGCGGCGGGCTCATCACATACTTGGCACCCGCAAAGCCGTCCTCGCCCTGCTCCAAGTAGCAAGTATCGTCGAGCATCAGATACTGAGGGCAGGTCTCGACATAGATATTCTTCTGCCCGCGCGCCTTGGCGGCACGGATGGCCTCGAGCCCCAGCTTGGTCGAAAGGTGCACCACGTTGACCGGTGCGTCGCCGGCCAGGTGCGCTAGATATAGCAGACGGCTCACTGCCTCGGCCTCGCACACATCCGGACGGCTGAGCGCATGGCCCTCGGGCCCGTGGATACCCTGCTCAAACACGCGCTTCTGCAGCTCATTCACCAGCGTGCCGTTCTCGCAATGCACGCACAGTATGCCGCCAATATACTTGAGCTCCTCGAGCACCTCGAGCGTCTCGGCATCGTCCAGGCGCAAATGATCGTAGGCAAAGTAGATCTTGAACGACGACACGCCCGCCTCGCGCATGGCCGAGAGATCGGCGCGGTTGCGCTCGTTCCACTCGGCGAGTGCCATATGAAAGGCGTAGTTGGCCGTGCAGGTTCCGTCGGCGCGGCGATGCCACTCGGCCAAGGCATCGGGCATGGTCACGCCGCGATCGGCCGTCGCGTAGTCCACGATGGTCGTCGTGCCGCCGCAGGCGGCCGCGCGCGTGCCGGTCTCAAAGCTATCGGCCGTCCAATCCATGCCGGTCCAGCACTGCATGTGTGTGTGGCCGTCGATGAAGCCGGGAAACACCCAGCAGCCCGCGGCATCCTCGACGGTATCGCCCTCAGCCGGCTCAATCGCCGCGGCGATCCGCACGATCTTATCGCCATCCATGGCAAGATCGGCGCGGCGAAGCCCCTGTGGCGTCACGAGCGCGCCGTTTTTGATGATGATCATAATTGCTCCTTATTGATTGATGCAGTTGGCCACGCGATCAAAATACGAGCAGGCGGCGATATGCTCCGCTATGCGTCGCTGTCCCTTGGCGGTATCGACGTCCCACAGCTCGTAAGCACGCGCCTCGACCAGCACCACGTCAATACGGTCCTTGAGGATCGAACCACCGCCGTCCTTGCCCTCAAGACACATAAGTGCATCGAACAGTTCCGCCGGAAAGAGCGCCGGGCTCGAAGGCTCACCGTTGCACGCAAGACGCACCGGATGCTTGCGACCACGCTCGTCAAATGCACGAACCATAGCCTCAAAAGAATCCGCGCTCACAAGCGGCTGGTCGCCCGGCAAAAAGAGGCAACCTTTCCAGTTGCGTTCGACTCCCCACGAAAGGCCCGCACGGACGCTTTCGCTGCGCAGCTCGCCATCGTGCAGCACGCACTGGCAATGCTTGTCCTCGCAAATCTGGGCAACCTCGGGCCAACGCGTCGAAACCACGACGTCAAAGCCCCGGGGAACCGAATCGATGGTCCGGGCAATCAGCGGCTCGCCATAGATATCGGCAAGCATCTTGTTAGAGCCAAACCGCTTACCCTCGCCCGAGGCCATAATCACGCAGCCAAGTTTCATGGCGATACCTCCCCTGAAACCATCGTACCCATAACTCGCGCCGCGGGGCACCTACATCGAAAGCGCTTATCCTACACGCCCGCGATGCAAAAAGGGGGCACCCCGCCGGTTGGCAGAGCGCCCCCTTTACATGGTTTACCTCAGCACAGCTTTAGGCCTGGAACCAGCGGGCGGTGTTGCGCTCGTCGAGGGCCTTGAGGGCAGCGGCGGGATCGGCAACCTTCTGCAGGAACATCATGGCTGCGATGGCGTACGGCTTGTAGCTGGCCTCCTTGTACATGCCCACACGGTGCATGTCGAAGACGTCGGCGTTGACCTCGCCGTGCTCGCAAGAGACACCGGAGATGTCGGCGGGCAGCGGGTGCATAAAGATGGTGTCCTGGCCGTTGGCAGTCTTCTCCATGAGCGCGGTCGTGGAGCACCAGTCCTGATGGGTGGCGTTCTGAGCGAGCAGCTCCTTCTCGAGCGCAGCGATGCCGGCGTCGTCGTCCTCGGCGTACAGGTTGGTACGCTTCTCCATGGCGGCAAACGGAGCCCAGCTCTTGGGGATTACGATGTCGGCGCCCTCGAAGGCCTCGGCCATGGTGTTGACCTGCTTAAAGGTGGTGCCGGACTCGGCGGCATAGCCCTTGGCGCGCTCAACGACCTCGGGCATGAGGTCGTAGCCCTCGGGGTGAGCCAGGGTGACGTCCATGCCAAAGCGGGGCAGCAGGCTGATCAGCGACTGCGGGCAGGACAGCGGCTTGCCGTAAGAGGGCGAATAGGCCCAGGTGACGGCAACCTTCTTGCCCTTGAGGTTCTCAAGGCCGCCAAACTCGTTGATGAGGTAGAGCATGTCGGCAGAGGACTGCGTGGGATGGTCGGAATCGGACTGCAGGGAGATGAGCGTGGGACGGTGATCCAGGACGCCATCCTCGTAGGCCTGCTGGACAGACTCGGAGACCTCGGCCATGTAGGCGTCGCCCTTGCCGATGTACATGTCATCGCGGATGCCGATGACGTCGGCCATGAAGGAGATCATGGTAGCGGTCTCGCGGACGGTCTCGCCGTGAGCGATCTGGGACTTCTTCTCGTCCAGGTCCTGCAGCTCAAGGCCGAGCAGGTTGGCGGCCTTAGAGAAGGAGAAGCGCGTACGGGTGGAGTTGTCGCGGAACAGGGAGACGGCCAGGCCCGAGTCGAAGATCTTGGACGAGACGTTGTTCTCGCGCAGCTCGCGCAGGGCGTCGGCGACGATGTAGAGAGCCTTGAGCTCATCGGTGGTCTTGTCCCAGGTGTGCAGGAAGTCGCTGCCGTACATACCCTTAAAATCGAGGCCGTTCAGCTGCTCGACGAGCTCGGTAAACTTAGCGTCCATGGAAATGTCCTTTCTAAAGATGAAACGATCGCAATGAGTAGATGTGCTCCGGCATGCGCGTGTGGCTAGAACATGCAGAGCGCTATGACGAGGACCCGCTACCGTTGAGGAAGCATGGGAGATAACGACCGCGGGCCCCAAGTCGACAGGGGGTGCCGGGGACGCGAGCGGCCCCCGGCTCAACAAAATCGAGGAATGGGACTAATCGATCTTGTTGTTGGTCAGACCGGCGCGGAACACGGTGGCGTCGCCATCGGCCTGGCTCGGATCGTAGAGGTTCAGGGCAGCCACATACATGGCGGCAGCGGTGACCAGGTCGTCCTTGTAGGTGACCTCGTTGGGAGCGTGAGCCTGAGACTCGGCACCCGGGCCAAAGCCCACGCAGGGGATGCCGTAGCGGCCCTGGATGGAGACGCAGTTCGTGGAGAAGGTCCACTTGTCGCACAGCGGACGACCGGTGCGCTTGTCCATGCTGGGCTCGCAGCCGATGCGCTCGTCGCCAAACATGGCCTTGTGAGCGTCGACGAGGGCCTTGACGTGCGGAGCAGTCTCCTTGTTGATCCACGTGGGGAAGTAAGCCTCGGTCTCGTAGACCTCGCCGGTCCAGGACGGACGGTCGTACATGTACATGGAGACCTTCACGTCGTCGCCGTACTTCTTGGCGGCCGGCAGGTTACGGATCTCGTCCAGGCAGGACTCCCAGGTCTCACCGGCGGTCATGCGACGGTCGATGGAGATGGCGCAGGAGTCAGCGACAGCGCAGCGGCTGGGGCTGGTGTAGAAGATCTGGCTGACGGTGCAGGTGCCGCGGCCCAGGAAGCGGGCGTCCTCGAAGTGCTCGGGGTTGTACTTGGGGTCGAGCATCTTGACGAGACCCTTGATGTCGGTCGACTCGTCGCAGCCGTTGTTGTTGAGGGCGCGGACGTCGGCGATGATGTCGGCCATCTTGTAGATGGCGTTGTCGCCGCGGTCGGGAGCGGAGCCGTGGCAGGAGGTGCCGTGAACGTCGACACGGATCTCCATGCGGCCGCGGTGACCGCGATAGATGCCGCCGTCGGTGGGCTCGGTGGAAATGACGAACTCGGGCTTAATGCCGTCCTTGTTGTAAATGTACTGCCAGCACATGCCGTCGCAGTCCTCTTCCTGGACGGTGCCGACGACCATGATCTTGTAGCCCTCGGGGATAAGGCCCATGTCCTTCATCATCTTGGCGGCGTAGGTAGCAGAAGCCATGCCGCCCTCCTGGTCGGAGCCGCCGCGGCCGTAGATGATCTCGTCGGTCT
>UQJV01000070.1 GCA_900541475.1 uncultured Collinsella sp. | reverse complement strand
GGCGCCGGGCAATACGGGGCCCGCCCATGCGAAAACTAAGTTGTTAGGAAGAGCCAGCTGGCTAGAGCTCGACCGGCATCCATTTGTCGTGATTGCAGATAAAAGCCTCAGGATCCTCGACGCTAAAGAAGACGAGCGTGGGGTCGTTAGGCCCCTCATAGTGCTCGCTCAAGCGCTCAAGATGTTTCCATCCGGCCTCGCGCATTTCGCTCGAAGCCCGGTCGTCCAGCCCCGCACGTCCGCGCAGGATCAACCAACCGTGGCCCGGCCACCAACTCGTGGCCTCAAAGCGCTGGTTTTGCAGCAGCTCTTGCCACACGTCTTTGGTGCGCGCCGTCACAAACCACAGCTTGCCGTCCTGAATCTGTGCAAACGAGAACGGACGCACATGCGGCTGCCCGTCCACACTCGTCGCCAGATACCACGCCGGCACCGACGTCAGATACTCCAGCACCGTATTCAATCCGTCCACGTTTCCTCCTGTCACCTGACCAGTCTTTTTGGAATGGGTAGTCAATTTGGGAAATTAGAGCTCGAGGAGCTCTTCGCTGCCGTCGATATCGCAGAACCGCGCGGCGATGTTGCGGACCGAGAAGAACGCAAGGCGGCCGTCGTTGGCGCTATCGTGTTGCTCGCCAATGCCCACCATGTGCCTAAAGCCTGCCCGGCGCACCTTGTCGCTCACGACTGCATTGTCCTCGAGCGCGGCCTCGCCAGTTAACACAATCCAGCACTCCCCCGGCTTCCAGCCCGATACCTCAAACTTGGGATTCGCGCTCAACTCCGCCCACACGTCCTTGTCGCGCGACGTGCAAAACCACAGTTTGCCGTCATCAACCATGGCAAACGAAAACGGCCTCACGCGGGGCTGATGCCCGTCGCTCGCATCGGTCGTGGCAAGATACCACGCCGGAATGCGTCTGAGATACGTGCAGACGCGTTCGAGCTGAGCCGTGCGATCGATGTCGGTCATAGAGACCCCTTTCTTGCGCTCGAATCGAGCTTAGACGAGCTGAAGATTGATAACGACAACGCATGTCACCAGCAGCGCCATCGCCACCGCGGCCAGTGCATCCCCGCGGCCAAACGTAAGCGCATGCAGACGCGTGCGTCCCTGCTCGCCGTGATAACAGCGCGCATCCATGGCGGCCGAAAGCGTCTCGGCATGACGGAACACGCCGGTGAACAGCGGAATCGCCACACTGCCGAGCATGCGCACACCGCCGAGCGGACCGCCCGTCACGCGCGCGCCGCGGCTTGCCTGTGCATCGGCCGTCTGTTTCATCTCGGTTGCAAATTGCGGCATAAACCGCAGCGCGATACCCATAATCATGCCGAGCTCGTGCGCCGGAAGCCCCACGCGTGCAAATGGTGCGAGCAAACGCTCAAAACCTGCGGTGAGGTCGAGCGTCGGCGTGGTGAGTGTAATGGCGCTCATGCCGGCCATCATCAGGGTCAGGCGGCACGCCATAAACGCTGCAGAACGCAGCGATCCCTCGCTCACCTGCAAAAAGCCAAGCTGCCACAGGATGCGGCCACTCTGGTCGGAAAACAGGTTGAGTACCGCGACCACCACGACAATTGCCAGCAGTGGTGCCATCGATGATAGGACCCGGCGCAACGGCACCCGGGCTGCGACATAGACCAGCACGACAAACATTGCGACCGGAACCAACCCGCGGAAGCTTCCGACGGTGAGCACAGTGATCAGAAATGCGAAACCTAGGAGCAGCTTAGTGCGCGGATCCAGACGATGCACCGCGCTATCCCCGGGATAGTAGCTGCCAAATGAGAACGCCTCCATTAGCAGCCCTCCTCTCGCGTGGCTATCTTGGAACCGGTCTGAGACGGAACCCTCAAAGGCCCGTCCGCGCAGCCCGGCAGCAAGCCGGCCAGCTCATCGGCTAACAACTCAACCGTATAAAGCCTGTCGCAGCGGAGCGGCACGCCGGCCTGTGCGAGCGCCAGCGCCATACGCTGGGCGGCAGGAACGCCCAGGCCAATCGACTTGAGCTCGTTCGCGTGCGCAAAAACCTGCGAGGGCGTTCCCTCGGCAAACACCGCGCCCTCGTTCATTACAACGATACGGTCACAACAATTTGCCAGGTCATCCATGCTGTGCGAAACCATGACAACGGTCAGGCCTTCGTCATGAAGACGGCCAATGAGCTCCAGGAAATCCCTGCGGGCAGCCGGATCGAGGCCTGCCATGGGCTCATCGAGTACTAGGACCTCGGGCTCCATAGCAAGCACGCCAGCAAACGCCACACGCCGCTGCTGGCCGCCCGAAAGCTCAAAGGGGCTCTTGTCGCCTATCGCGGCAACGTCGAGGCCCACGCGTGCGAGCGATGATGCGACACGGCGTGCGACCTCGTCTTGCGGCAGGCCAAGGTTACGCGGGCCAAACGCCACGTCCTGCGCCACGGTCTCGGCAAATAGCTGGCGCTCGGGATACTGAAACACCATGCCGACCTTGGCCTTAACCGCGGCGGCGTCTTTCTTGTTTGATAGGTCGAGCCCCAGCGCGCAAACGCTTCCCTCCTGCGGACGAATCAACCCGTTGAGATGCTGAACCAGCGTTGATTTACCCGAGCCGGTATGACCCGCCAGGCCCAGAAACTCACCGCGACGCACCGTCAGCGAAACATCGCGCAGTGCCCAGGGGCTGTTTGGATCGTTGCCCCAAAGGGCCTGTTTGCTCGATGCGTCCGCAGTGGTCGAGCGCTTGTGCCATCGACGGCGCTCGTGGGCGCTCAGCGAGTAACTATGCGAGAGATGCGAAATCTCGATGACGGGCTCCGACGCGCCTATCCCGTCGGCCGCAGAGGATCCATTGTCAAGCACATGAGAATCGGATGCGGAAGGCTGCTCTGCGATGTCCAACCCGCTCCGCTCGGTATAAGCCTGTGCAATATCGGAGACCATATCTGCCTCGCGCACCTGCGCGCAAACGGGCACGCCCTTCGCACGAAGCGACCTGCCCAGACAGCACGACGCCGGCATATCCAGGTTGAGCTGCGCAAGTTCGTCTGCCCGCGTCAAGATTTCCTCGGGCGTACCGAGCATGGCAACGCGCCCCGCCCGAAACACCGCGACACGATCGGCCTCGGCGGCCTCCTCCATAAAGTGCGTAATCATCACGATGGTCATGCCGCGATCGTGCAACGCGCGGCAAGCCTTCATGAGGCCCTGACGTCCACGCGGATCGAGCATCGAGGAAGCCTCGTCCAATATGAGCACGCGCGGTTCCATGGCGAGCACGCCGGCAAGCGCCACGCGTTGCTTTTGGCCGCCCGAAAGCGCATGAGTCTCGTGGCGCTCAAAGCCCACCAGGCCCACGCCCTTCAGTGCCTCGCGTACGCGCTGCGCAATTTGCGCCGATGGCACGCCAAGGTTTTCGGGACCGAACGCAACGTCATCTTCGACAATCGTTGCTACCAGCTGATCATCGGGATTCTGGAATACCATGCCCGCGGTCGAACGAATGTCGTAGACCAGCTCGGGGTCGGACGCATCCATGCCGTTGATACGTACCGTGCCCGCATCGGGCTGCAGCAGCGCATTCAGATGCTTGGCAAACGTCGACTTACCCGACCCATTGCCACCGAGGATGCAGAAAAACTCGCCATCCTCGATGTTCAGATCGATGCCGTCGAGCGCCGGCGTGACACCGTCATAGCTAAAGGAAACGCCCCGACACTCAATCATGCGCGGCCTTTGACCTGGTCCTTTTTAGGCGTGATGAGGTTGGAGACCGCCTTGTACACCGCAAGCGTCAATACCGAGTTAAGCACGGTCTTGATAAGATTGAACGGCAGCACGGCAGGAATCATAAGCGGGGCGATCACGTCGACCGCGCCATACCAGAACCATACGCCAATGGTAAGGTTTGCGACCATAGACAACGCCGTAGCGGCAATAACGCCGAGCACCAGGCCAATCACGGCACCCTTATAGGTATGCATCTTCTGGTAGACAATAGCCGCGGGCAGAATGTAGCCCAGCGTGGCAACCAGGTTCATAAGCGCGCCGACCCAGTCACCCGTAGTGAGCGCATGGATAACAATCGCCATGGCGGCAACAGCGGTACCGGCACCGGGGCCATATGCAAACCCGCACACCATCGCCGGCACCAGCGACGGGTCATACGTCAAAAACGGCGCCGAAGGAAGAATGGGCAGCTGCACATACATAAAGAGCGCACCCAGGGCACACATAAGCGCCATGGTTACGAGCTGTTTGGTGCTCCACCTATTCGTGTTCTCAAAATGGATATGCTGCGACTGTTCAGACATAAGATCACCTGCCTCTTTCATCCGGACTCTAACCGTTGGTACTGGGATCTCACCAGTTCAGCCGGCATGCGAACCAACACACGCACGGGTCGCGGACTCATCGGCTCGACGCAGGTCCTCGCCTGCGCCACGGCACCCCTTTGGCACCGCCCAATTTACCGCCAGTGGGGAATTTCACCCCGCCCTGAAACAGCAATTGCAAGTGTAGCACCAGCAGGCTTTCGCGCAAGCATGCCAAGGGTAATTTATGGCGGGGACTAGTTGCCGCAACTACCACGTTCCCCACCCATCCCAAAGTAGCGCGCCTTTCGCGGCAAAGCCGCGAAACAGCGACCGGGACACGTATCCCCATCAGCCACGATCTCCGCCCACGCCGACTTCAAGGCCGTAAACGCAGGGGATCCGGGGGCGTGACGGGGTTTCTCTCCGGAACATTCCGCAGGACGCAAAGAGGCTCCGCAGCGCGAAGCGCGATGC
>UQJV01000069.1 GCA_900541475.1 uncultured Collinsella sp. | reverse complement strand
ATGGCCAAAAGGCCTATGCCCTCCTCTTTCACGTCACCTTGCTCGCTCTGGCGGGCTCTCGCTGACTTTCATTCGACCTGCGGCGTCTCGGCAGGTTCTCGCTGACTTTTATTCAACCTGCGGGGTCTTCAAATTGTTAGAGCGTTGCTAAGTAATTCTTTGCGTCTTCTACGTTCATTGCTGCGACGGGCGCATGCGAACAGAGCTTGACATCGTTGGTGACCAGTAAATCTGCTTGGGAGCGTATCGCTGCCGCAATGATTAAATCGTCTTCGTAATCGCTATGGAGCTCACGCTGCCTGCTCGCCATCCATATATCGCTCAGGTCACAGGGCACTGGCGTGGCAAGCTGCGAAAGCACGCTAAGACAATCCCATGCAAGCGAAGTCGCTGCCGTAGCGGCATACTGGGAAAGCGAACCGTGCTCTCGCCGATACCATGCCTTATGTTCGCTTGAAATCAAATAGAACAGGTCTTTGGACGATGTCGCCGCATACAGCAAATCCACCTGCGCCGTGCATGCATCGCGTAAAAACTCAATCGCCACCGAACGACCACGTCGTGAGGGAATGAAGTAATCGAGCCACACGTTGGTGTCAACCAAGATGCGCTTTGGAGCCTCACTCATAGAGCCAGCTCATCTCCTCGCCGTAGCGATCCGCATAGGCATTCCGTTTGAGCTCTTCGTCGTCCGATGGCTGAGCCCTGACCATATCGATTCCCGACTCACGGCAAGCGGCAGCGAACAGCTTCGACCCCTGATCCATGAGCTCGAGCTTACGTTTGGCGGCCTTTTCGCGCTCACGCTGTTCCGCCCGGGCACGACTGGGCAGCAGGATATCCTCGAGCGCACCGGGGCGATCGGCCAGCGACGCTGCAAGCTGCCAGAGCGCTCGCACCGCTTGGCTCGGCGTCATACCGGCCCTGGAGAGAGCGGCGTCCCCACTCCTTTTAAGATCGGCATCGAGACGTACGTTGATCTGAGCGGCTGTTGTGGTCATGACCCCTCCTTAATACTTCAAAATTATCATAAAACTCTATGGTAGATACGTAAAGCATGTATAGCATTTACAAGCACTAGCCGTACTCTGTACACAAAAAGCCGCCGAGGCACATTGCACCTCGGCGGCTACGCATCACCGATCTAGTTCGGTTTCATCCTTTGCACTTGCCCAGATAAAACCTGCCAAAATTGTCATCTCATTTTGGTCGATTTTAGAGCTCCACGCTTTCGGCACCGTTGATGGTTAGGTTTCGCTCATAGAAAGCGGTGAGAGCGCGGATGGCGTACATCACGTCGCGTACGCCGCCGGTCTCGTAGCTCGAGTGCATGGCAAGCTGCGGCAGGCCCACGTCTACGGCATGCATGCTCGCCTGCATGTTGGACAGGTTGCCGAGCGTGGAGCCGCCGGCCATGTCGCTCTTGTTGGCGAAGGCCTGCGTGGGCGCGTCGGCGTCATCGCAGATGGCTTGGAACACCGCGCGGCTAAAGGCATCGGTGCAGTAGTGCTGGTTGGCGGCTTCCTTGATGACAATACCGCCGTTGAGTACGACCTGGTTGCGAACATCGCACTTCTCGGCGTGGTTGGGGTGCACGGCATGCGCGTTGTCGCAGCTCACAAGCATCGATGCGGCAAGGGCGCGATGGTACGACTCGTCGTCAAAGCCCAGCGATCCGTTAATGCGGCGCAGCGCGTCGGCCAAGAACGTCGACATGGCGCCTTGCTTGGTCTCGGAGCCAACCTCCTCGTTATCAAAGCAGCAAAAGACCGAAACGTCGTGCGCGTTCTCGGCACCCAAAAATGCCTGCAGCGAGGTGTAGGCGCAGGCCAGGTCGTCGAGCTTGGGCGTCGAGATAAACTCGTCGGCCCAGCCCCAAATGCGCGCATCCTGGCGGTTGACCAGGAACAGATCGCGGCCCAGAATTTGCTCGGGCTCAACATCCAGCTCGTCGGCGATCAGGGCGTCAAAGTCGCCCTGCTTAAGGTCACCAGCGCTGATGAGCGGGCACAGGTCAACAGCTCGGTTGGGAGCAAAGCTCTCGTTAACGCCACGGTTCATGTGGATGGCAAGGCTCGGGATGATGGCGACTTCGCGCTCGGTAGCGAGCAAACGACTCTCGATACGGTCGCCCTCGCGTACCAGCACGCGGCCCGCGAGCGCCAGCGGGCGATCGAACCAGGTGTAGTCGATCATGCCGCCGTAGGCCTCGGTGTTCAGGCGCAGCGTCTCGCCCGCGCCGTCGAGCTCGGGCACGGCCTTAACCTTAAACGTCGGCGAGTCGCTGTGCGACGCCGTCAGCTGAAAATGGTAGTCGCCGGCAACGCCGTCCTCGCCCCACGTCGCGGCCAGGTCCTCGCCCACCTTAAAGGCAACAACGCTCGAGGTGTTGCGCTGCGTGTAATAACGCCCGCCCGGCTCGATGTCCCACGCCGCATTCTCGGGCAGGTAGGTAAAGCCCGCCTCGTCGAGCTCGGCCATAATGGTCGCCGCCGTATGGAACATGCTGGGGCATGCCTCGATGAAGTCGATAAGGTCGTTGGCGGCCTCGATATCGTCGGCCGTCACGTGCGCACGCTCGGGCATTTCCTGATCCGTCATGCTCTCCCCTTTCGCTGGGTTGATGGTCCCCTCCAGCATACCCCGCCGCGCCAGCGCCGCACTCTTCATTCCGTGTTTAATCCCGCGCCGCTCGCCAAGTTGAGCCATCATGCCCACGCTCCTTTTGCGACAATTACGCTAACAGGACGAGAGGAGCCGTCATGAAGCCACGTAACATTGCCATCGCCTGCGGTGTCGCGGGAGTCACCGTCGGCCTTGCCGCTGCCACCGGTATCGTTTATCACAAGCAAATCAAGTCCGCCGCGTCGCTCAAACGCTTGACCGGCTACGCGGATAGCTATGACCTGTACGCAATCGACATCGCCTACGACTACGATCTTGATCGCATCATCGCCGCTGGCGTGCGCGACGACCAGGCCTACATCGATGCCGTGGTGGCGCAGGTGCTGCCCGGTGTGCCGGTACATGTCCAGGCGCCCCAGTTTGCCTGCAGCGCTTTTGTCGCCGTAGATGCCGAAGGCCGCGTGCGCACCGGTCGCAATTACGACTTTAAGGACGACACCTCGGCGCTGCTGGTGCGTAATCACCCACGCGACGGCTATGCCTCCATCGGGTTTGCTGCCCTTAACAACCTGGGCGATAACACTCCGCTTGACTCCGTCGGCGGACGCGCCTCCGCACTCATGGGCCCGTTTGCCCAGCTCGACGGTGTTAACGAATGCGGCGTGTCCATTGCCGTACTCACTCTGGATTCCAAGCCCTGTGACCAGGACACGCAACGCCCCGTCATCAATACCTCGCTCGCCATCCGTCTGGTGCTCGACCGTGCCGCCACCACGCAAGAAGCTGTCGACCTGCTTTCCGCCTACGACATGCACGCCATGGCCGGACGCGATTACCACTTCTTTATCAACGACGCCGCCGGTGACGCGCGCGTAGTAGAGTGGGATCCGCGCGATCCGGACCGTGCTTTCAAAGCGACTCCTGTACGCCAGGTTACGAACTTCCACGCCTGCTATGGCGACGAAGTGCTGCCCAACCAAAAGAATGACGAGCTGGGCCATGGTAAAGAGCGCGCCGTCGCAATCGCCGATGTCCTTGACGCCCACGCCGGTGCCCAGGACGAGGCAGTCGCTTGGAAGGCCCTTCGCGCCGCAGCCCAATAGCCCAATCCGGAAGACATCACCAGCAATACGCAATGGTCGGTCGTCTTTGACAATACCGAACCCGCCGCCGCTATTACGCTGCGCCGCCACTGGGGCAACGTCGATGCCTTCGCACTGTAAGGAACCAGGCCCGTCGACCTTACGTTCCCTGACGTTGCTTACATTTCCATACGCTTGAGCTAACACGTTTTACCCCCGTATCAACAGTGTGCGGGGGTAAACTTATGCGCATGTTATAACTTGCCCGGAAGGATTCATCATGCTTAGGATCGGTCTTCTTACCAGTGGCGGCGACTGCCAGGCGCTCAACGCCACTATGCGCGGCATCGTCAAAACGCTTATGACCAATAGCGAAGAACCTATCGAGATCTATGGTTTTGAGGACGGCTACCAAGGCCTTATCTACAGCAGATTCCGTGTCATGACGCCCGCCGATTTTAGCGGCATCCTCACCCGCGGCGGCACCATCCTGGGCACGAGCCGTACGCCGTTCAAGCGCTTGGATACTCCCGAGGCCGATGGCGTCGAGAAGGTGCCGGCGATGGTCCACACCTATCATAAGCTGCAGCTCGACTGCCTGTTTATGTTGGGCGGCAACGGCTCCACCAAGACCGCCAACCGTCTGCGCGAAGAGGGCCTCAACGTTATCGCCCTGCCCAAGACCATCGATAACGACACCTGGGGCACCGAGCTGACGTTTGGATTTACGAGTGCCATCGATGTCGCCACCAAGTGCATCGACGACATCCACACCACCGCTTCGAGCCATGGCCGCGTGTTCGTCATCGAGATCATGGGCCACAAGGTTGGCTGGATCCCGCTGTATGCCGGTGTCGCGGGCGGTGCGGACGTCATCCTGATTCCCGAGATCCCCTACGACATGGATAACGTCATCAAGACCATCGAGCATCGCATGGAGACTGGCAGCCGCTTTACCATTGTGGCCGTCGCCGAGGGCGCTATCTCCAAGGAGGACGCGGCGCTGTCCAAGAAGGAGTACAAGAAAAAGCTCGCCGAGCGCACGAGCCCGTCGATTGTCTACGACATCGCCAAGGAGATCGAAGCCAAGACTGGTCGCGAGACCCGCGTCGCCATCCCCGGCCACACGCAGCGTGGCGGTCAGCCCGACGCCCAGGACCGCATCTTTGCGACCCAGTGTGGCGTCGAGGCCGCGCTTGGCTGCCTGCGCGGCGAGTTTGGCTACATGATTGCCCTGCGTGACGGCAAGATGTGCCACATGCCGCTCAAGGATGTCGCCGGCAAGCTCAAGTATGTCGACCCCCAGAGCGATCTGGTGCGCGAGGCCAAGGCGCTGGGCATCAGCTTCGGCGACGAATAGCCTCGGCTGGAACCGCCCCCATCGGAGGCCCCAGGGCTTACCTCCCAAATCGTCCTCGGACATGTCTGGACCCCGCCGTGCGCTTCGCGCGGCGGGGTCCTT
>UQJV01000068.1 GCA_900541475.1 uncultured Collinsella sp. | reverse complement strand
GCGCATTCGGCGAGATGCGTTTGCGAAAGTGGTCAATTTTAGATTAGCGCTAACAGCCGGCGGCCGAGGCCCTGTCCGTCCCCCGCGAGACCGTGAGAGAATGGCAGTGGGTATACCGGGCGTTCGGAAGCGAGGCGCTGCTGTCCATGGACGGGAAACAATCCAGGTACACATTCGAGCAGAGGGTCGCCGCGGCGTCGGCCGTGGTCGACGGCGGGATGGCGAAGACCGACGCCATGGCCGAGTTCGGGATCAGGTCGAAGTCCCCGCTGGAGCGCTGGTGCAGGCTCTACCGCGAGGGCGGCGCCGAGGCGCTGCGGCCCGGCCCGAAGGGCAGGCCGAGGGGGTCGAGGTCGAAACCCCGGGCCCGCACCCGCGAGCAGGAGCTCGAGGAGCGCTGCCGCAGGCTCGAGGCCGAGGTCGCCTACCTAAAAAAATTGCGCGCCCTGGTCGAGCGGGACGGGCTCTGACCAGGGCGGCGGCCGAGGCGGTGAGGGCGCTGAGGGCGGAGGGGCACTCCCTGCGCCACCTGCTGGAGTGCTCGGGGCTCAGGAGGTCGACCTACTACTACGTGCTGGCGCACCCGCGGAGGCCGACCAGGCCCGAGCTGCGCGACGCCGCGGCCGAGATATTCTCGCGCACCGCCAACGGCTGCGGGCACCGGCAGATAGCCATGTGCCTGCGCGCCGAGCTGGGCGCGGTCGTGGCCGACAAGACCGTGCTCAAGATGATGCGCGAGATGGGCATCCGGTGCGGGATGCGCCGCCGGGGCTCCCGCCGCCGGTACAGCTCCTACAGGGGGCTCGTGGGGAGCACGTTCGAGAACGTCATCGCGAGGGACTTCGGCGCCGACGGGCCGTGGCAGAAGCTCGGCACCGACGTCACCGAGTTCAAGGTCGCCGGCGCCAAGGCCTACTGGGCCCCGGTGCTCGACTTCTGCACGAAGGAGATCGTGGCGAGCGACATATCGACCTCGCCGGACCTCGCCCAGCAGCACAGGATGCTCGACCGGCTCCTCGGGGCCCTGCCAGACGGGGCGGCGCCGACCATGCACTCGGACATGGGCTGGCAGTACCAGCACGAGTCCTACGCCTCCAGGCTGGAGGGGGCGGGCATCACCCAGAGCATGTCGCGCAAGGGGAACTGCATCGACAACGCCGCCACCGAGCAGCTCTTCGGCCACGTGAAGGACGAGTTCTACCGCGGCAGGGAGTGGGGCAGCTTCGGGGACTTCAAGCGCGACCTGGAGGAGTACATAGCCCATTGGAACACGCGGCGCAGGCAGGTAAGATTGAAGGGCCTGACGCCGGAGGAGTTCCGGAACCGGGCCCTTGCGGCGTAGTCGCTATTTATTCAGTCCAAGTTTCGGGGCGCAGTTCACTGTCCCCATTGTGGTGGTTTAAGGCTCCCAGGGGCAGGGGGCTTCGATGTGGATGTGCTCGCCGGTAACGGGATGCGTAAAGGACACGCTGTGGGCGTGGAGCATCAATCCACAGGGGCGAGCAGTGCCGTACAGGTCGTCGCCGACCAGGGGGTGATGCTCACTGGCCAGGTGGACGCGAATCTGATGCTTGCGGCCGGTGAGCAGCTCGACATCGATATACGAACGCGTGGGCAGACCTCGGCGGCTCTTAAGGCGCTTGAGCACCTTCACGCGCGTCTGCGACGGCTTGCCGCTGGCGCCGACGCGCATCTTGCGGCTGTCGTGGCGGTCGCGGGCGATGGGCTTGTCGATGAGCTTCTCGTTCCAGTCGATCTTGCCCTCGGCCAGCGCCAGATAGTGCTTTTCGAAGGCGTGGTCGTTCACCATCTGGTCAAAGGCGGGCTGCGTCTGCTTGTCGAGCGAGAACAGCACCACGCCGGTGGTGTTGCGGTCCAGGCGGTTGAGCGGCTGCATGTCGGTCGCGGCAAAGCCGTCGCCCATCGCCAGCAAAAGGTCGCTGGCGTAGTCGGTAAGTGTGCGCTCACCGGTGCCGTCGCCGTGGACGATCATGCCGGCGGGCTTATCGATGGCCATGAGCCAGGCGTCGCAGTAGAGGACTTGAGGTTCTTCGTTCACGTGTAAGCCTTTCGGTTAGCTAATTCCCACAAACATGCAGCCCGAGGTGGCGCCGCGCAGGCGGGCAGCGGGCTTGCGACCTGCCTGAGCTGCCTCAATGGCGCGGCGGACACGAGCAACGGCACGGCCAATCTCATCGGCTTCGAGCAGGGTTCCGTCAACCATAAGACGGCGCACGCCGGCATCGAGCAGCTGTGGAACCTGCGGCGTGAGGTCGATAGGGTAGGCATCGTACAGGCGTGAGCGGCCGTGGATGTCGGTACGCACGGGCATGACCTTGCCGTCGATATTCTTGAGCGACAGCTGGCGGACGCGCAGGCGGCAGCTGGCACAATCGTGGATACAACCGTTGGCCACCTGCAGGATGCAGTGCTCGCTCGTCATAACGCGCGGGCGGCCGAACACGGTGATGCCCAGGGCTGCGGGCGCGGAGGTGCCAAGCGAGATAATCTCGTCGAGCGTGATCTCGGGCGAAAGCCAAAACGCGCCGGCCCCGCGCTCGGCAAGTGCCTCCATGCAAGGCGTGTTGTGCACGGGCAGGCAGGATCGGATCTCGGCCGTGGCGCCGGTCTGCGCGGCAGTAGCAAGCTCGGAGATATTGCCGACGGCGACAGTCGCTCCAGCCTGTATCCACGGGTCGACACGTACGTGGTCAACGGCGCGGCAGACCTCATCGAGCACGGGTACGATGCCCTGTTCAAACGCATCGGCGGGGGAGAGTTCGGCCGCATCGAGCGCGTCGGTGGTCATGTAGATGCGCGTTGCGCCCTCGGCGCGAGCGGCCTCGGCAGCCTCGAGCGAGGTGACGGCGGCGCAGATCTGCGGCTCATCGCGGTAGTGTGCGGGCATGGGGCGCGTACATTTGTCGAGCACCGGCAACTCGAGCGTTTTCGCGCGCTCCTCGTAGGGTGCCAGAATGGCCTCTTCCAGCGCCTTGCAAGCGGCGGCGCGCACCTTATGTACGGCGGAAAAGCCCATGCCACAGCCCTCATCGAGCGCCACATCAAAGCTCGCAGCCTCAAAGGGCGAGGAGCCCATGCGTCCGACGTGCTCCACCAGATCGGCCGCCTCGACGGCGCGAGTCTTGGCGGCCTCGACGGTAAAGCCGGTGGCGGTGGCGGTGAGCGCGGGGTCGTCGCAGCAGGTGAGCGTAACGGTAAATGGCTCGTCCAGACGTGCCACAACGGACACATCTACGGCGCGGCGGCGCAGCACGTCGCGCTTGAGCGCGGCACCGGCGGCGTCAATAGCACGCTGGCTTCGAATCACGCGCACGCGGCAGCCCTCGGGCATGCTGCGGGGCACGCGGCACTCGATGATGTCGCCGGCAGCCGCATCCTCGGCGGCGATGGTGGTCAGGAACTGGTCGAACTCATCGTCGTGACGAAGCTCCAGCAGGTCGCCCTTGCCCACGGGCTCAAACAGCTCAATGCGGGCGATGGCAGCGCGACGACGGCGGTCGTCGGGCTTGAGCCCGCGCACATCGCGGTTGGTCAGGCGGCTACCGAGCACCGTGCCCACGATCTGGCCGCGGTTGTTGGAGCGCTCGTAGCTCATCATCTCGTCACCCGAGGTACCGTCTTGGTAGGCGTGCGTAAAGTCACGGTTAAAGCAGCGCTTGAGCTGGCGCTGGCGGGCGGCCTCTTCATCCTTAGAGGTCGAAACATCGGCCAGCATGTCATCAATCTGATGACGATACACGTCGACGATGGAATACACATAATCGGGCGCCTTCATGCGGCCCTCGAGTTTGAGCGATGCAGCACCGGCGTCATACATACGGCGAACGAGCTGCGACGTGTTGGTGTCGCGTGGGCATAGCGCGCGCTCGCGACCGGCAGGGGAGAGCGAACGGCCGTTCTCGTCGATCAGCTCGTAAGGTAGGCGACAGGGCTGAGCGCACATGCCGCGGTTGGCCGAGCGGCCCGCCATGGCAAAGCTCGACAGCAGGCACAGGCCCGAGTAGCAAAAGCAGATGGCACCGTGGCTAAAGACCTCGAGGTCAACGTCGGGCGCGGCGTCGTGGATGGCGGCGATCTCGTCAATGGAGAGCTCGCGCGACAAGGTCACGCGGTCGGCGCCCTGCTCGCGGCACCAAAGCGTTCCGCGGTCATCATGGATGTTCGCCTGGGTCGAGATGTGTGTCTCGATGCCGGGCATGGTGCGCTTGACCTCAAAGAACAGGCCCCAGTCCTGGATAATGAAGGCATCGGCGCCCAGCGTGGAGCAGCGATGGATGAGCTGCAGCGCATCGCTCATCTCGGACTGCTTGATGACGATGTTTACCGTGACATAAACGCGCGAGCCGGCCAGGTGTGCAGCGCGGCAGGCCTGCTCAAAGGCCTCGTCGGTAAAGTTCGTTGCCTTGCGGCGGGCGTTGAAGCTGCCCATGCCGCAGTAGATGGCATCGGCGCCGGCAGCGAGTGCGGCGGCAAAGGGCTCCGGGCCTCCGGCGGGGGCCAAGAGCTCGGGCCTGCGGTTGGTGGTTCGACTGGCGGTTGCGGTCATATCCTGCCTTTCAAAATGCTCAGATACTCAAAAGTATAGTGGTGCCGTCGCGGCAGGCGATGCCCGCAGCCTAAGCAGGACAAAGTCTTCAGCAGCCTCTCGGGCAAAAATGATCCCTTTTCCTCCGTCCCTAAGGGATCACGTGATCCGAAGGGGACGGAGGAAAAGGGATCAGTATTCGGGCACGTCGCCGGTCACGCCGTTCATCGGCCCGTACGCGCCGTTGGGCGATAAAATATTCTCGCAATGTGATAATAATCTTGCACAGCGCAAAATCATCCCCTACTATCCCAATCAAGCGCGGTGTTCAGACCGAACTGTGCCTCCCGGTGCGAACGCCGCGCTCACGCTCTCTATTTGATCGTAAGGAGAAAAACATGAGCAAGACCGTCGTGTCTTCCGATAACGCACCCGCAGCCATCGGCCCGTATTCCCCCGGTATCCAGACCGGCAACATGGTGTTCCTGTCCGGCCAGCTGGGCATTGACCCTGCGACCGGCAAGATGCCCGAGGGTGTCGAGGCTCAGGCCAAGCAGTCCCTCGCTAACGTCGAGGCCCTGCTGACCGCTACCGGCGCCACGTTTGCCGATGTCGTCAAGACCACGGTCTACCTGGCCGACATCGCCGACTTCGCCGCCGTGAACGAGGTCTACGCCTCCAAGTTCGAGGCTCCGTTCCCCGCGCGCAGTGCCTTCCAGGTTGCCGCCCTTCCGGCTGGCGGTCTGGTCGAGATCGAGGTCATCGCCGCCCTCTAAGGCGTTGACAACAACTAAACATGACATGCAAAAAGACCCTGCAGCGCGTGTGAACTGCGCCCCAAATCTTGGACGCCCTAAATAGCGACTAGGCCGCAAGGGCCT
>UQJV01000067.1 GCA_900541475.1 uncultured Collinsella sp. | reverse complement strand
CCTGCCACTTCGCGGAGCCGTTCCCGATCAAGGAATCACACATCGACCTGTAGTCGGTGACTTGTCCGGGCCCGTGCTGGACTTAGTTTCCAGAACATTCCGCAGACCAGGAAACCCCCTTATCCGCAGCTCCGAAGGAGCAGGACAAGGCGCCACACATGGTCGAGGACGTTCTGAAAACTAAGCCCGGCCCCCGCCGGACAGGTCAACCGCTACTCGCAGAGCAGCTTAGCGATCTGGACGGCGTTGGTTGCCGCGCCCTTACGGATTTGGTCGCCGCAGCACCAGAAGGTGATGCCACGCGCGGCCTCGGGGTTCGAGATATCGCGGCGCACACGACCGACCCAAATCAGGTCCTGGTCGGAGGTGTCCATCGGCATGGGGAAGCGCTCGTGCGCATCCTCGGCAGCCATATCGTCAACCAGCTTGACGCCGGGAGCGGCAGCCAGCGCAGCACGGGCCTCGTCAACCGTAATGTCGCGCTCAAACTCAAGCGTAATGCTCTCGGAGTGCGAGCGCAGCACAGGCACGCGCACGCAGGTGCAGTTCACGCGCAGCTCGGGCAGGTGCATGATCTTGCGGCCCTCGTTCTGCAGCTTCATCTCCTCGGAGGTAAAGCCCTCCTCCTTGACGCCGCCAATCTGCGGAATCAGGTTGCTCGCGAGCTGGGCGGCAAATGCGCGCGGCTCGGGAATCTCCTCGCCACGGCCCAGGGCGACCAGCTGAGCCTCGAGCTCGGCCATACCGGGAGCGCCGGCGCCCGAAGCCGCCTGATACGTCGAAACAATCATGCGCTTCACGCCGGCGAGCTGATGCAGCGGCCACGTGGGAACCAGGCCGATGATGGTCGCGCAGTTGGGATTGGCGATAAGGCCGTGATGCCACTTGATATCGTCGGCATTGATCTCGGGCACGACCAGCGGTACCTCGGGATCCATACGGAAGGCATGGCTGTTGTCGACCACGACGGCGCCGCGTTTGACGGCCTCGGGCAGCAGCTCCTTCGCGATATCGTCGCCGGCGGCTCCAAGCACAATGTCACAGCCCTCAAAGGCCTCGGGGCAAGCCTCTTCGATCACGATCTGCTCGCCGCGGAACTCGACGGTTTTACCCGCGGAGCGTGCACTTGCCAGTAGCTTGAGCTTGCCAACCGGGAACTCCTGCTCGTTGAGGCACTCGAGCATCTGGGTGCCCACGGCTCCCGTCGCGCCCAAAATAGCAACCGTGTACTGTTTCATGCTTCCCCCTTTAAAGGTTTTGGCTTTTGCCCGCACGCCGAGCAGGCCGATTATTGTTGCCAGTGTATACAAGAACAGGGCGGGCACGAAACCCGCCCCGTCGAAACGAAACCGAAACGAAACGCCCCGCGCTAGATTTTTGGCACTTGTCCCAATAATCTAGCGAGATAGCGGCTACTTGTGGAGCGCGGTCAGGGCGGGATCGGCCGGCGCGGGAGCTTCCAGGTCGGAGACCTTCACAATGCCGTTCTCGTCGGAGAAGGCACGGTAAATGGTCTGAATCGCAAGGTCGAAGTCCTTCTCCTCGACACCGATAATGATGTTGATCTCGTCGCAGCTCTGCGAAATCATACGCACGCTCACGCCGGCCTGGCCAAGCATGCCAAACAGATGGCCCGAGATGCCGGCACGACCACGCAGGTTGCGGCCGACGGTAGCGATAAGCGCCAGGCCCTCGACGACCTCGATCTCGAGCGGCTCGACCTCCTGCTGAATGTCGCTCACAAGCGAGTACAGCGAATCGTGAACGTCCTGCTCCTGCACCACGGCGCCAAAGCGGTCGACACCGGTGGGCATGTGCTCAACGGAAACGTCATAGCGCTCGAAGACCGAAAGCGCGCGGCGCATAAAGCCGACACGGGGCTTGGTGCGGTCGCGGGCCACATTGATGGCGACAAAGCCGCGTTTGCCGGTCACGCCGGTAATGATGGGCTCCGCCTCGCCCTCGTCAGCCGTCTCGCTAATGATGGTGCCGGGGTCCTGCGGCGCATTGGTGTTCTTGATGACCAGCGGAATGCCTGCCTCGCGCACGGGGAAAACGGCCTCCTCGTGCAGGACGCTTGCGCCCATGTACGAAAGCTCGCGCAGCTCCTCGTAGGTAACGCGCGCAATGGGCTGAGCCTCGGGAACAATACGCGGATCGGCAGAATAGAAGCCCGAAACGTCGGTCCAGTTCTCGTACAGATCGGCGCCAAGGCACTTGGCCAGAATCGAGCCCGAGATATCGCCGCCGCCTCGATCGAGCAGCTTAATCTGGCCCTCACGCGTCGCGCCGTAGAAACCGGGCATAACAAAGCCGCCCTGCTGGCCGTACTCCTGCACCAGCTCGGAGGTGCGGTTCATGCTGAGCGTACCATCGTGATGGAACGCCACGACCGTCGCGGCGTCCAGGAACGGCAGGCCCAGGTACTCGGACATCAGGCGAGCGGTGAAGTACTCGCCGCGGCTCACAAGCTCCTCGGTGGAGTAGCCGCCCGAGCGGGCGCGCTCGGCAAAGGCTGCGAACTCCTCGCGGATGGGATAGGTGAGCTCCAGCTCGTCAGCGATATCAAAATAGCGCTGGCCAATGTCCTCGAGCAGCTCCTCACACGACACGTGATACTTAACGTGCGCGTTAACCAAGTAGAGCAGGTCGGTCACCTTGGTGTCGCCCTTAAAGCGGCGACCGCAGGCGGAAACCACCACAAAACGGCGAGCCGGATCGGCATCGACGATGGCCTTGATCTTCTTGAAGTGTTCGGCGTCGGCGACCGACGAGCCGCCAAACTTGGCAATTTTTATCATGGCGTGGAGGTTACCTTTCTAAAAGCCTCTGCAAACCTGTTTTGCGCGCTCTGATACCATGGGTTCACCGATTGGGACCAAGGTATCCGAGGAGCACTGTTATATGGGAACTTATCATAGTACACGAGGACGCACTTTATCATGCTCAAGTAAGGTGGCAATCCGCACCGGCATAGCTCCCGACGGGGGTTTGTTTGTCTCGGACGAGCTTGGCACCCAGCAGGTCGATATCAGCTCGCTTGCCCATAAATCGTACTTTGAAATCGCTCAAAATGTGTTGGGAATGTTACTGAACGATTACACGGACGAAGAAATTTCGGCGTGTGTCGACGAGGCATACCGCGGCACGTTCGCGAGTGAAGAGGTCACGCCTCTCGTCAAGCTCGACGCAGCACCGGGCACCGACGCCCCTCAGACCTATGTGATGGAGCTCTTTGGCGGCCCCACGAGCGCCTTCAAGGACGTCGCCCTGCAGATGCTCCCCCGCCTCATGGCCCGCACCTCCGCCAAGGACGGCGGCGCCGAGCGCATCATGATCGTCACCGCCACGTCGGGCGACACGGGCAAGGCAGCACTCGCCGGCTTTGCCGACGCCCCGGGTACGGGCATCACCGTCTTTTATCCCGAGGGCAAAGTCAGCCGCGTACAGAATCTGCAGATGTCCACTCAGGAGGGCGATAACGTCGCCGTCTGCGGCATCCGCGGCAACTTTGACGACGCCCAGAGCGCCGTCAAGCGCATCTTTGCCGATAAGGAGCTTGCCGAGCGTCTGGAGACCGCAGGCACGGTGCTTTCGAGTGCCAACTCCATCAACGTCGGCCGTCTGGTACCGCAGGTCGTCTACTACTTTGCCGCCTATGCGCAGCTGTTGCGCGCCGGCGCCATCGAGGCCGGCGACGCCGTGGAGTTCTGCGTACCGACCGGCAACTTTGGCGATATCCTGGCCGGTTACTATGCCAAGCGCATGGGTCTGCCCGTCGCCAAGCTCATCGTCGCGAGCGACAAGAACAACGTGCTGGCTGACTTCCTGACCACCGGCGTCTACGACCGCAACCGCCCGTTCTTCACGACCATCTCGCCTTCGATGGACATCCTCATCAGCTCTAACCTGGAGCGCATGCTCTACTTCCTGTCCGATGGCGACTGTGAGCTCGTTGCCGGCCTTATGGAGCAGCTGGCGCGGACTGGTCGCTACGAAGTTCCCGCCGACCTGCTGGCAAAGATTCAGAGCGTCTTTGGCTGCGGTTGGGCCAGCGAGGACGAGGTACGCACTGCCATCAAGAGCTGCTGGGACGCAAACGGCTACGTGATCGACCCGCACACCGCTTGCGGCTATCACGTTTACGAAAAGGTCGCTCCCACCGAGGGCGCCAAGGCTCGCGTGCTGCTTTCGACCGCCAGCCCCTACAAGTTCCCGCGCGCCTGCTGCGACGCCCTGGGACTCGACGTTCCCGAGGACGACTTTGAGGCTATGCACGTGCTCGAGCAGGCAACCAACACGGTTGCCCCGGTCCAGCTCGCCGAGCTCGAGTCCAAGCCCGTCCGCTTCGAAGACATCTGCGACGTAGCCGACATGGCCAACTACGTAGAGCAGGCTGCAAAAAAGATGGCTACCAACTAAACCCTTACTAGGCGCCGGCGAAAGCCGGCGCACCTTCTTTTATCAGATACTCACCGGGATAATGACGAACTGACATGCGGGTCTGCCTGTTTAGTTCGTCGCGAGTTCCGCACGAGCCGGAAAGCACTTAATGTGCTTTCCGAGCGAGCCAGGACTGCCCGAGCAGCGAACTAAACAGGCAGACCGCCCAGGAGATTCCCATGATCAAAATCACCGTCCCCGCCACCAGCGCGAACCTAGGCATTGGCTACGACACCCTCGGCATGGCCGTCAGCCTCTACTCGCACTTCACCTTCGAGCGCGCCGACAAGCTCACCATCACGGGCTGCCCCGAGGAATTCCAAAACGAGAACAACCTGGTCTACGTGAGCTTTGTCGATGCACTGGCCGCATGGGGCGAGCCGGCCTTCCCCGTCGCCATCGACATTCAGACTGACGTTCCCGTCGCCCGCGGCCTGGGCTCCAGCTCCACCTGTGTCGTCGCCGGCATTATGGCCGCCGCCGCGCTGACAGGCCACACCGTCGACCGTGCCGAGCTCGTCCGCATTGCCACCGAGGTCGAGGGCCATCCCGATAACGTCGCCCCCGCTATCCTGGGCGGCGCCGTCTGCTCCTTTACGCCGACCGATTCGCTCCCCCAGTGCCTGCGCTACGAGGTGAGCGATCGCCTGCGTTTTATTACCGTGATTCCTCCCTACGAGGTGCATACGAGCGAGGCGCGCAAGGTCGTGCCGCAGGAGGTTCCGCTCTCCACCGCCGTATGGCAGATGGGCCGCATCGCCGGCATGACGCGCGGTCTTGAGTCCGGCAACCTCGACCTGATTGCCGCCGCCAATGACGACCGCATCCAGGAACCCTATCGTCGCCGTCTGATTCCCGACTACAACGCCGTGCGCGACACCTGCCTTAACGGCGGCGCCAAGACCATCTGGATCAGCGGATCGGGCTCGACCCTTATGGCTGTGACCGACGACACCATCGTGGCAAAGTTCCTGCAGGTCAAGCTGCGCGAGCAGTTCCCTAAGTGTGATACGCATATTCTGACATGCGACACCGAGGGCGCCCAGATCGAATACCTGTAGTCGCCGTCCCGTATACTCGCCGGGGAGGCCAGGGGCTTTGCCCCCCAAATCGTCCTCGGACATGGCAGGACCCCCGCTGCGCACTTCGT
>UQJV01000066.1 GCA_900541475.1 uncultured Collinsella sp. | reverse complement strand
CGAGCAGCGTACGTGCTGCTCGGGCGCGTTGGTGTCAGATGCGCTTTGCGCCTACTGGCCCGTAGAGGGGTCGGGCGTGGGTGTGGGCGTGGGATCGGGGGTAGGCGTCGGCGTGCCGCCGTCGCCGCCGTCGCCGCCTGTGCCACCGTCGCCACCTGTCGTACCGTTACCGTTGCCGCCGGCGGTGTCGCCGCCCGGGGTTTCAGTGGTCGTGGTTGTCGTCGTAGTGGTTGTGGTTGTGGTGGTCTCTTCCTCTTCGCCTTCGTCCTCTTTGTCTTCCTTTTTGTTGGTTGTGCCAAAGAACTTCCAAGAGTCATTGCTCTTGTATTGAGGCGCCGTGCCGGTCGGGAACTCCTCGCGCTCTTTGCCGGCCAAGACCGTATCCATGAATTTCTTGAAGACGGGCAGGTTGGCGGAATAAGGGTGTAAGTCTGCACCGTTCTTTTTGATGGGGATCTCGCCCTGGGAGTAGCCGTTCCAAAGTGCAACGGAGAGTTGTGGAGTGTAGCCGCAGAACCACAGGTTGGTAACATCGCTGGTGGTGCCCGTCTTGCCGGCACATGGCTGGTTGACGCTCAGGGCGCCCGAAGCGCCGGTGCCGCTGCCACGCATGACGCCGCTCAGGGTATCGGTTACGGCTGCAGCCTCACCGGCGGTGAGCACCTGTTGCGGGTTGTCGGTGTGCTGATACAGCACTGATCCGCTGCGGGAGATGATCTCGGTGATGGCGATGGGTTGGCGATAGTATCCGCCGTTGGCAAAGGCGGCATAGGCGGCGGCCATCTCGAGCGGCGAGATAGAGCCGGTGCCGAGCGTCATGACGGGCACGTCTTCGAGGTTGTCCTTCTTGGGATCGATGCCGAGTTTTTTGGCAAGCGAGATGATCTTGTCGTTGCCGATGGCGTCTGCGACCTGGACATAGCCGGTGTTGGACGAAACCGCCGTCGCCTGTTTGAGCGAAATGGAGCCAAAGCTCTGGTTTGCGTAGTTCTGGACCTTGGCAGAAGAATTTTTAAGGGGGAGCGGCGAGTTGCAGTTGAGGGTGATATTGGGATCCATGCCGCACTGGATGGCAGCGGCGAGCGTGAACGCCTTAAACGAGGAGCCCGTGGGGCGTTTGGCCGTTGCGTGGTTCACGTGGTTCTGGTCCGAGTTGTAGTCATAGCCGCCCACCATGCACTTGATGTAGCCGGTCTTGGGGTCAATGACCACCATGCCCATGTCCAGGCCGTCGAGTCCGATTTTGTCAAGCTGCGAGCGCACGGCCTCCTCGGCCACCTGCTGCATCGTGGGATCGATGGTGGTCTTAACTGTAAGGCCGCCCTTAAAGAGTACGTCGGTGGAGAACTCCTGCTCCAGCAGCTGCTTAACGTAGGAGACAAAGTAGGGTTGAGAGTACACATCCACGCCACTGCCCGAAATCTCGGTCACGTTAAGTGTGATGGGCTCAGCCTGTGCGGCATCGTGCTCTTCCTGCGTGATGTGCCCCAAGCGCAGCATGTTGTCCAGAACCTTGTTGCGGCGGGACAGCGCCAAGTCGGGGTTAACCGTGGGGTCGTACTGCGAGGGCGAGTTGGGAAGGCCGATGAGCAGCGCGGCCTCGCTCAGGGTGAGGTCGGCGGCAGTCTTGGACAGGTAGGTCTCGGCGGCGGCCTCGATGCCGTAGGCGCCGTGGCCGTAGTAGATGGTGTTGAGGTACATCATGAGGATATCGTCTTTGGAGTACATGTCCTCCATCTTGATGGCGATATAGGCCTCGCGCACCTTACGCTCGATGGTCGAGTCGAATTGTTCCTCCTGCAGGATGGTGTTGCGGACCAGCTGCTGGGTGATGGTCGACGCGCCCTCGTGGCCGCCGGTGAGGGTTGCCACCGATGCACGTGCAATGCCCCAGAGGTCGATGCCGCCATGCTCATAGAAGCGCTCGTCCTCGACATCGATGGTGCCCTGCAGCACGTAGGGGGACACCTGGTCCTTGGTGATGGACTTGCGGTTTTGAGTGTAGAAACTCGCAATGGTATTGCCGTTGCAGTCAACGATGTCGGTGGGCTCGCTGACCAGATAGGCGTTGGCGTCGGTGTAGTCGGGCAGATCGGACAGCCAGCGGTTGACGTTGCCGATCATGCCGATGCCAAAAGCTACGCCCGCGATAAGCAGAAAGCCCAAAAACGAGAGCAAAATCATGGGAAGGGCATGCGTCTTAGAGCGACCGCGCTCCTGTCGTTGGCGAGGACCCATATATTGACCTCCAGGTATGTCGTGCCAGGCGGCAGGTGTTATGCCTAGCAGGATGGACATAAGTTATTACACGATAAACCAATCGGGGCACGCTAGGCCTCGTGTATGCTGGTTGGAAGCAATTTTCAGAGTGAAAGCACACCTTAGCAAGGAGTTTACCGATGGCGATTCGGCCGATGGAACCGAGCGGACAATGCGAAAGCGAGTTGGCGGCGGCTGGAGTGGCGCTGCCCGAGCTGCTGGCGCCTGCCGGCGGGCTCGACCAGATGCTCGCGGCAATTGCGGCGGGTGCCGATGCCGTCTATGCGGGGCTGGGCGGGTTCAATGCTCGAGTGAGTGCGCATGGCTTTAGCGATGATGAGTTTTCGCGCGGTTGTGCCGTGGCCCATGCCCATGGCGTGCGTGTGTACGTGACGCTCAACGTGTTCGTGTTCGATGATGAGTTTGCCGACGCCGTGGCGTTGGGGACGCATGCGCATGCGTTGGGCGCCGATGCGTTGATTGTGGCCGATGCCGGGCTGGCTTGCACGCTTCGTGCGGCGATTCCGGGGGTCGAGATTCACCTGTCCACCCAAGCGGGCGCTCATAGCGAGGGTGCCGTGCAGTTGGCTGCCAAGGAGTTGGGAGTTGAGCGCGTGACGACGGCGCGCGAGCTGAGCGTGGCGGAGATTGGGTCGCTTTGTGCCACCGGCGTGCCCATAGAGGTGTTCTGTCACGGCGCTATTTGCATTGGTTATTCAGGTGCGTGTGAGTTTTCGGCCCTGCGGCGCGGACGGTCGGCGATGCGCGGCGACTGCACACAGCCGTGCCGTCTGTCCTATGGCTTGGTGGACGAGGCGGAGCAGAGTGTCGTCGCTGTTGAAGGGGACCGCCTGCTTTGCCCGCGTGACTATCTGGGTATCGCGCACCTGCCCGAGCTTGTTGCTGCCGGCGTGGCATCGCTCAAGATTGAGGGACGCATGAAGAATCCCGACTACGTCTTTAACGTGGTGAGGGTGTGGCGTCGGGCGCTCGATATGCTGCGCGACGGCACATGGAATGCCGATGCGGTGCCGACGCTTGAGCGCGAGCTGGGAAGGTCGTTCAACCGCGGCTTTACCGATGCGTATCTGCGGGGTCGTTCGGGCGCCGAGCTCATGAGTTTTGAACGCGCGATCAACCAAGGCGTGCGCGTGGGTCACTTGGTGGCGGTGGGTCACGAAGAGGTGACGGTCGAGCTTGATGCTGCCGTGGCGGCGGGCGATACGCTCGAAATCCGATTTTACCCGGGTGCCGATGCGCGTCCCGATGTACCCAAGCGCTGGCCACAGGTGCCATGCCCCGTGGATGCCGCTGCGGGAGAGCGTGTCGTCGTGCATTGCAAACGTAAGGTGGACGCGGGCTGCGAGGTCTATCTGATTCGCAGCGCCGGCGTGCTGGGGCAGACGGCAACGGTGTTGGAGCGTATGCGGGCCGAGGCAGATGCGGTCGCGCCTGTTGAGCGGTCCGTTAAGGTACTGCCGTTCGAGGGCGTTCTGGCAGATGGCGACGTGCCGACGGAGTTGGCGGGGCCGGCGGAGCAGGCAAAGCACGAGGATTTTGCTCGTATGGTCTTTGCCTGGGAACTGATGGATGTTGATCCGCGCGATGAGCGAGACCTGTCCGATGCGACGGTGGTGCTCGATGAAGTGTGCCGCGCAGGTGACACCGAGCGGACTCGGGCGCTTATGCAGCGTGCCGGGCGCGTCGTCTGCCGCAATCTGGGGCAGGTGGCGATGGCCCGTGAGCTGGGCACGACGTTTGACGTGGCGGCGCCGGTGTTCTGCGCCAATCGGGCCACGCTTGCCTGGCTGCGCGGGCTTGGCGCGAGGTGGGTATACTTGCCTGCCGAGTTGCTCGCCAATGATGGGGAGCGCATTGCCGAGCTGGCTGCTGAGCCCGGCGTCTTGGGTCCGGTCGACGCCGACCGTCCCGAGCTCATGGTGTGCGAGCACTGCCTGCTGACCGCCGAGGGCGTCTGCGCCACCGATGCGACGGGGCAGGTCCGTTGCCGCGACTGCTTGCGTCGTCGGCAGGTGCGCTATCTGGTCGAGCGTGACGGTACGCGTCTGCCAGTTGCCATCGACGCATGCGGCAGGACGAGGATTTTCCTGTCGTAGGTGCCGCGTCGCGTCAGTTTGTTATCATAAAAGAGTTTATGGACTTCCAGCACCGCCGTTTTCGGCGAGGGTGCTATAGCAAAAGGAGGATACCCAATGCTGTCTGTTGACGAGCAAATGCGTATCATCACCTCGGGCGCCGCGCAGATCGTTCCCGAGGCCGACCTTCGCAAGAAGCTTGAGAAGGGCAAGCCCCTCAACATCAAGCTCGGCGTCGATCCCACCAGCCCCGACCTGCACCTGGGCCATGCCGTGCCGCTGCGCAAGATGCGTCAGTTCCAGGACCTGGGCCACAACGTTACCCTCATCATCGGCAACGGTACCGCGCTGATTGGCGATCCCTCGGGCAAGAATTCCACCCGTCCGCAGCTTTCGCAGGAGCAGATCGAGGCCAACGCCGAGACCTATGTGAGCCAGGCCATGAAGATCTTGGATCCCGAGAAGACTACCATCGTGCACAACGGTGACTGGATCTTGTCGATGGATCTCGCCGGTCTGCTGCAGGTGTGCTCCAAGTTCACCGTCGCCCGTATTCTCGAGCGCGACGACTTTACCAAGCGCTACCAGTCTCAGACGCCAATCGCCCTGCATGAGTTCCTGTATCCCGTGATGCAGGCTTTCGACTCCGTGCAGATCAAGGCCGACGTGGAGATGGGCGGCACCGATCAGCTCTTCAACCTGCTCGCCGGCCGTGAGCTCATGGAGAAGATGGGCATGGAGCCCCAGATCGCGCTCACCATGCCGCTGCTCGAGGGCACCGATGGCGTCCGTAAGATGTCCAAGTCCTATGGCAACTACATCGGCCTGACCGACGCTCCCAAGGATATGTTCGGCAAGACCATGTCTATTCCCGACGAGATGATTGGCAAGTACTACCGCCTGGCGAGCTCGCTCACCCCGGCCGAGGTCGACAAGATTGACGCTGCTCTGGCCGACGGCTCTGCCGATCCCTATGAGCTCAAGCGCGCTCTGGGCCGCGACCTGTGCGACACCTATCACGGCGCCGGTGCCGGCGACGAGGCTCAGGCCGAGTTCGACCGCGTGTTCAAGGAGGGGCAGCTCGCCGACTTCCCCGAGAAGCATGTCGAGCTGACCGTCAACGACGAGGGCCAGATTTACCTCGCCGGCCTGCTCAAGGATCTGGGTCTTTCGGCCAGCGCCGGCCAGGCCCGTCGCGACATCGACGGCGGCGGTGTCAAGATTAACGGCAAGGCCGTGGCTCCCAAGAGCTACAACATCGACCCCAGCGCCCTCAAGCTGGGCGACACCCTCTCCGTAGGCAAGCGCAAGGGCTTTAAGTTGGTCTAGCAAGTAGGTCAACCTAACATGTGCAATAGGGCCGCAGCCGGGATTCCCGACTGCGGCCTTTTTAGATGATCCCTTGGGGACGGAGGAAAACGGATCACCGAGGGGGTCGGTCTGGCCCGGTGATCC
>UQJV01000065.1 GCA_900541475.1 uncultured Collinsella sp. | reverse complement strand
CTGGTGATCTCCGCCTTGAGAGGGCGGCGTCCTAAACCGCTAGACGAACGGGCCACATGACATCTGCACTGCCGTGCTGCGAGGAAATATATTACGGGACAAAAAACATCAGCGCAAGAAGAAATTCCAAATTGCCGAAAAAATTGTCGGCAGGTTATGGAACGCGCAGGTCAACTGGTTAGCTAGTTCAAGTTGAGATGAGCCAGGAGGGCTTCGCGGTTGTTGGGGATGTTGTCCTCGATCACGGCGTCGAGGGCGGCGTTGAGAAGCTGTCCCAGCTCCGGCCCCGGCTTGACGCCGGCGCGGATCAGGTCGCCACCATTGATGGCAAGCATCTTGCGTGTATAGGGCTCCCCCGCCTGCAGCAGATCGTGGGCGAGCGTACGCATCTCCTCGATCGTCTCGACGTAATAGAAGCACGAGGGCGCCTTGCCGAGCGTGTCGCCACGCTTAAGGTCCATGAGCTCGTCCATCAGACGCGGCGTATCGACACCCTCGCCCGAAAGCGCGCGCATCATATTGAGCAGGCAGGAGCGCTCGGGGCGCAGCGGCTTGTCATGGTATTTGATCAGCAGGCACACATCGCGCACCAAATCGTGCGAGAGCGCCAGGCGATCCATGATGACACGCGCCTTCTTGGCGCCGAGCTCGGGATGACCGTAGAAGTGGCCGCTGCCGTCGTGATCGACCGTAAAGCACTCGGGTTTGGAAACGTCGTGCAAAAACGCCGCCCACATAAGGCTCGACGAGGGCGCGACGCCGTCGCACAGCGCCAGCTCCCCTGCCACCGTCAGCACGCGGGCGATATGCTCGTAGACGTTAAACGCATGATAGACGCTGCGTTGATCAAACCCGCGAGCGGACGCGAGCTCGGGCACGGCGGCGCAAACAAGCTCGGGGTAGCGCAGCATCGCGTCTCCCCCATGGCCGGTCGAAAGGATACCCTCGAGCTCAATGCCCACGCGCTCGCGCGCCACAGCATCGAGCAGCGGCGCGCACTCGGCAAGCGCCTGTTTAGTCTTAGGCTCGATCATAAAATCCAGACGGCAGGCAAAACGCACCGCGCGCAGCATGCGAAGCGCGTCCTCGTTAAAACGACGCTTGGGATCTCCAACGGCGCGGATGAGCTTGCGGTCTAGGTCGCCCTGACCATCGTAGCGGTCGACAAGACCACGCTCGGGATGCCAGGCCATAGCGTTAACGGTAAAGTCACGACGCGCCAGATCGTCCTCAAGCGACGCCGCACGCTCCACACTCTGGGGATGGCGGCCGTCGGTGTAAAAGCCGTCTAGGCGGTAGGTGGTGACCTCAATGCGCTCATCATCGCAAATAGCCGTGATGCCGCCAAATTTTATGCCCGACTCAACCACGGCAATATCAGCCGCTTCGAGCGCCTCTTTGGACTCCTGCCACAGGCCGCTGCAGCACATGTCAACATCGTGGCTGGGGCGTCCCATCAGGGCATCACGTACCCAACCGCCCACGTACCAAGCCTCAAGACCTGCTGCCTCAAGCGCACGCAGGACACGGATAGAGGCATCGGTCGGCTGCGTACCGTTGAGCGAAACATTGCACATGCCTATGGCCTCCTGCGACTATCAAATTGGCTATCGATTGCGTCTGCAAGAAGTCTAGCAAGAAACAGCCTCCACTGCACACGCAAGTCCGATAAACAAAAACGCATCCGTCCTGGTCTAAGACGGATGCGAAATAATTGAACTATTCAGGCAAGGTGCCGGAACTAGCAAACCTGACGGATTGCAATACCCTTCTGATACTCATCGACCTTGGCAAAATCGCCCAGACCCGGGCACTCGACCACGTTGGCGCCGGTGGCCATCGAGAGGCGCAGGGCATCCTCGACGCGCTCGGGGGCGTCGTGCCACACGGAAAGGAAGGCGGCCAGCGAGGAGTCGCCCGCGCAGACGGTCGACAGCAGCTTGACGTCGAAGGTGCGGTTGGCAAACCAGATGTGCTCGCCGTTGGAGAAGTACGCGCCGTCGCCGCCGAGCGTCAGCAGTACATTCTTAGCGCCCTTGGCGTGCAGCTCGGCCATGGCGCCCTTGACGGACTCGTCGTCGCCACCGCTCACCTTAATGCCAAAGATGTCGAGCAGCTCGTCGTCGTTGGGCTTAATGAGCAACGGCTCCATAGCAATGAGGTCGGCCAGCTGATGGCTCGAGATATCGAGCACGAACTCGGCGCCCTTCGCCTTCACGCGACGCAGGACCTCTGCCAGAAAGCCCTCGGAGGTGTTGGGGGGCAGCGAGCCGCTGATAACCAGGCAGGTCATGTCATCGAGCGAATCGATAAGCTCAAACATCTCCTGCTCGTTGGCTTCGTTGATGGCGGCACCGGCGTTGACCATGTTGTACTCGGTGTCGGGACCGGCATTGAGGAACACGTTGACGCGCGTGATGCCGTCAGTCCACACGGGCTTGACGGGCACGCCCAGGGCCTCCGCACCCTTAACGATAAACTCGCCCGAGAAGCCGGCGAAGAAGCCCAGGATCGTGGTGTCGACGCCGTAGTGGTCGAGCGTAAACGAAACGTTGAGACCCTTGCCGTTGGGGGTGTAGACAGCGTTACGGGTGCGGGTAACGGTGTTGGCGGACAGGCCATCGCAGGAGATGTTGTAGTCAATAGCGGGATTTGCAGTAAGCGTGTAAATCATGAATGTTCCTTTCACGAAGCAACGTGTTAATGAAAGTATATTCCACGCTTCGGCAAAAGGCTACAACAACTCGGTGAACGGTGTGGAACGCGTGAAGCGCGGCTCCGAGGTTCGAGTGGGACAAAAAAAACGGCGCCCCGGTCGAAACCGGGACGCCGTATGCGCACGAGTTTGTCGCGTTTCGCTTACTTGCGATCGAGCTTGCGGACAGCAACGCGCTTGCTGTACTCGTCGACGTGACCAAAGTCGCCGATGCCGACGGACTCAGCAACGTTGGCGCCGGTGGCCATAGCGAGCTTCATGGCCTCCTCGACGTTGTCGCGATCCCTGTACCACTTGTGCAGGAACGCAGCGAGGGTGCAGTCGCCGGCGCAGACGGAAGAGACAAGCTTGATGTTGAACTCACGCTTGGCATACCAGATGTCCTCGCCGTTGGAGAAGTAAGCGTCACCGCGGCTACCACGGGTGAGCAGCACGTTCTGGACGCCGGCCTCGTGAGCCAGCTTCATGGCAACGCGGACCTCGTCGTCGGTGTCGACCGGCACGCCGAAGATAGCCTTCATCTCGTGATGGTTCGGCTTAATGAGCAGCGGCTTCTTGTGAGCGAGCTCCTTGAGCTTGTCGGAGGACAGGTCCAGGACGACGTCGGCGCCGCGGGCCTGAGCGTGCTCCATGACCTGAGCCAGGAAGTCAGGCGTAGCTTTGGGAGGCACGGAACCGGAGACGATCAGGCACTCAAGGTCGCCCGCGGTGTCCAGGATGTTGTAGAGCTCCTCCTGGTGCTGCGGCGTGATCGGAGCACCGGGGTTGAGGATGCCGTACTCGTGCTGGCCATCGTTGACGTAGGTGTTGATGCGCGTGATACCGTCGGTCCAGACCGGGCGGCAGAGGCAACCCAGGTTCATGACCTCCTCGACGATGAACTTGCCCGTGAAGCCGGCGAAGAAACCGAGCGCGACGGTGTCGACGCCCATCTTCTTAAAGGCGAAGGACACGTCGAGGCCCTTGCCGTTAGCCGTGTAGCTGGCCGAGCCGGTGCGGACGTTCTCGTCGGGCTCGAGCGGAGAGCTCGAAACCGTCATGTCGACAGCCGGGTTAGCGGTTAGCGTGTAGAACATTTACAGTACCCCCTGTATATGTGAGGGCCGCGTGGCCGGCCCATTCCAACCACGCGGTTACCTCTGATACCAAATTAGCGAGCTGCGGACTCGAGCAGTGCCTTGACCTCGGCAGCGGTGTTGCAGGCGAGCGCCTTCTCGGCGAGCTCGTCGCACTCGGCCTTGGTCCACTGGCTGATGGTCTTGCGGGCGCGCAGGATGGACGGAGCGCTCATCGAGAACTCCTCCAGGCCCCAGCTGATCAGCAGCGGCTCGAGCAACGGATCGGCAGCGGCCTCGCCGCACATACCGACCATGATGCCGGCCTTCACGCCGCTCTCGATGATGTTCTTGAGCGAGCGGAGCACGGCGGGATAGTAAACCTGGTACAGGTTGGAGATGGTGTCGTTGCCACGGTCGGCGCACATGGTGTAGCCGATCAGGTCGTTGGTGCCGATGGAGAAGAAGTCGGCGACCTCGGCCAGGCGGTCAGCGAGCAGCGAGGCTGCAGGCGTCTCGACCATGATGCCGACCTCGATGTTCTCGTTGAACTTGCGACCCTCTTCGGTCAGCTCGGTCTTGCACTGCTCGACGAGCTCCTTGACAGCCAAGACTTCCTCGACGCAGGTGACGAGCGGGATCATAATCTTGACGTCACCGAAGGCGCTGGCGCGCAGCAGGGCGCGGAGCTGGACCTTGTACTGGTCGGGGTTGGCCAGGCAGTAACGCACGGCGCGGAAGCCCATGAAGGGGTTCTCTTCCTTGACCATGTGCAGGTACGGAATCTCCTTGTCGCCACCCACATCGAGCGTGCGGATGATGACCGGAGCGCCCTTGAGCGCGCTGGCGACCTTACGGTAGGCGTTGAACTGCTCCTCCTCGGAAGGAAGCTCAGCAGAGTCCATGAACAGGAACTCGGAACGGAACAGGCCGATAGCCTCGGCGTCGTGATCGAGCGCGTTGGGCACGTCATCGGGGTTGCCGATGTTGCAGGCAATGATCTTCTTGATGCCGTCGGCAGTCACGGACGGCTTGCCGCGGAAGGCCTCGAGAGCCGCCTTCTCGGCAGCGAAAGCCTCGGCCTTGGCAGTGTAAGCGGCGAGCGTCTCCTCATCGGGATCGGCCTCGACGATACCCTTGCCACCGTCGACGACAACGGTCATGCCGTTGCGCAGTGCGGTGCAGCTGTTGGAAACCGAAAGGACAGCAGGGATCTCGAGGGCGCGCGCAATGATTGCGGAGTGCGACGTGCGGCCACCAGTCTCGGTGACGATACCGGCAACGTGCGCCTTATCGATCGTGGCGGTCATGGACGGCGTGAGGTCGTGCACGACAACGACGGTGTTCTCGGGCAGGACGGAAAGGTCGACGACCTCCTTGCCCAGCAGCTCGGCCAGAATACCGGTGCGGATGTCGGCGATGTCGGCCGCGCGCAGACGGAACATCTCATCGTCCATGGACAGGAACATGTTCTCGAACATGGTCGAGGTGTCCATGAGCGCCTGCTCGGCACAGGTGCCACCGTCAATGGCGGCGTTGATGGCGTCGGTCATGCCCGGGTCCTGAGCCAGGACAATGTGTCCACTCATGATCTCGGCCTCGGCCTCGCCCACCGTCTCCTTCATGTGGTCGGCCTGAGCCTGGGTCTTCTCGCAGAAGACCGAAAGAGCGGACTGATAGCGCTCCTTCTCTGCTGCCGAATCAGCAACCTCGTGCGGCTCAAACGTCAAGTCGGGATCGACGGCAACCATGACGGTGCCGATACCGATGCCCTCGGAAGCGTTGACTCCCTGATACATTCCCATTCCTCTCTCCGTGTCATGTGATAAAGCGTTTTGCCATATCCATGACAAAAGAGCGCAGCTACCTTATAACAGGTCACTGCGCCCCCAAATATGAACTTAGTTGTTCAACATGCGACCCGTTTGAGTTCTACTCGCCAAGACCGCTCTTGATGAGCTCGATGGCAGCAGCCAGAGCCTCGGCCTCGTCAGCGCCGTCGCACTTGACCTCGACCTCGGTACCACAGGGGATACCAGCAGCCATGAGGGCCATCGGGGACTTGCCGTTGACCTCCTTCTCGGGGGTGACGACCGTAACGTCGCAGGCGTATTTGCCCATGGTGGAGGCGAAGAGACCAGCCGGACGCATGTGAAGACCCTGAGGATTAACGAGGGTAGCCTTCTCAGAAACCATAATTGACTCCTTTTTTGTGTTTAACCCCTGTCGACCATGCGACAGGAGCCATATTCACGACGTTGTTTATATTAACTCACATCAAACTGTTTTTCATTGTGTTTCGCACGAATTATTGGACGGATGTCGTTGCTGGCCGCTTGCTCGCCCACAGAGGGCCGGACGCGGCCTGTGAGATTTCCTGCTCTACAGTCCTGCTCGCACGAAGAGCACATTAAGTGCTCTTCGGCTCGTGCGGAACTCGCGATAAATCTCACAGGCCGCGTCCGGCCCTCTGTGGG
>UQJV01000064.1 GCA_900541475.1 uncultured Collinsella sp. | reverse complement strand
CAAGGCGGGGCCGAGGCCGCCTCGATCAATTTGCGAAAGAATCTTGACGGTACCCTCTGACCTGCGGTTTTACCGATCATTTGTCGCGATGTGCTCGGCAAGTTCAAAAAAGTCTACTCACTTGCATCCGAGACGCACCGGATAGGCAAAAAACCGCCGCGAAAGGGCCCCTGGTCCCTTCGCGGCGGTCATACGCCTCTGATTTTGCGACGGTTTTACCAGCTTGCTACTCGCTGTAACGGGTGGCTATGGCAGCTTGCACCATGCCAGCGCTCATGAGGTACGTCACCAGGAAGTAGCCTCCGTAGGCTGCCAGGAAGATTGCACAGGTGAGGCCCACGGTGCCGCCGATGCTCATATTTCCGAAAATGCTCACCAGCTCGATAATCACCTTGAGCGCCACAAAGGAGTGCGCCAGGCCCACTGCCAGCGGGAACAGGAAGAATACCGCTTGCTGCGCCATCACCGAATGGCGAATCTGGCGGTCGTCACAGCCAATCTGTGCCAGCACACGATAACTGCGGCTGCCGTCGGCCACGTTGGAGAGTTGCTGGATCGACAGAATCGCCGCGCATGCAACGACCAATACAAATCCAATGTAGATGGCTAGGTAGCTAATAAGACCGTTCATTTGCGCTGCTTGTGTGTACATCTCGGAGCGTGTGATGAAGATTCCCCATGACCCCGGCTCCTTGCCGTCAACGAGCAGATTGTCGAGCACAGTGTATTTAATGCTCTCGTCTGCCTCGGTCGTATCCATCCCCTGTTTGTAGTTAACGAGCAGGCTACTGGAATACGGCTGCAGATTAAGCTGGGACAACAGCTCGTCGGCAACGACGACGGTGCCCGGATTACTGCCCATCGCCGAGTTGGCGATGGCCGCCGTATCTTCGTCCGACTTATCGGTTGCGGGCTTGAGCGTATGCCCGCCCAAGGTAAGGGCATGGCCACCAGCCATATACTTGGTGTACAGGTCGACCAGCTCGCCGCCCATATCACATGTGAGCAGATACTGGTCGTGACCGATGTGCACCGGCTCCTCGCCCATCATCTGACGCAGTTTGTTGTACTGGCTCGCCGGCGTCACAAACAGACCCATCGTATCGGCATTGCTACCCCCGAACGCCTTGGGAAGCTTTTCGCCCATGGTCTTGCACATCTCACTTGGGGTCACCGAAGGATTCGAGCCGCCAAATGGGTAACTCAGATACGAATCGATCTGCACATGCTCACCGGCAACATCGGAGATATCGACCTTCTTGCCGGTCTCGTCGTTGTTGTCCGCCGACTTGCCCTTACGATCGCCGTGCCATGGATCGCCGTGCCATGCGGAGTACAAATCGACCGTACTATCGGCCAGCACCATGCGATCGGCTTCAGACGGATTGATGTACTCTTTGTAGTAGTCGAGCGTATCGGGCGTGTAATAGACATACGTCTGTGACACGTCAACAGGGTTATAGCGCTCCAGGTTTTCGTTCATCACATTGGCAATCGACATACCGCATGTCACCGAGGTGATGGCCAAAAACAGGAGCATCGCGATGACGCCCATCGAAAAGCACACCGTGTTGACCTTGGCCGCAAGCTGGCGCACGGTAAACATGTTGAGGCCGCGCCAATACACGCCGCGCAGGCTCTGCAGCAGCTTGATGAGCATGCCCGAGAGTCCCCAGAACAGGGCAAAGGTGCCCACGGTAACCATAGCGGTCGTAATGCCAAACTGGTTCATGGCCTCTTGCAGCTTGCTGTCCGTCGCGGTTAGCGGGAACCCATCACGTAGCAGACGGTAATAGGCCACGCCCACAAGCACCACGCCCACGGCAAAGATGGCAATCGCGATCCAGGGGTTGCGTGTCTTGATGCTCTCGTTGCGACGCTCGGCACCCATAAGCTCGATGAGTTTGGTACGACGCACGGCGCGGAGGTTCAGCAGTAGCGTGAGCACAAACATTACGAGCATGCAGACAAGGGTCAGATTGAACGCATGCATCGAGAAAAAGAAGTGGAAATTGGCGATCTGCGTCTTAAAGAGCGAGGCCGTAAAGAACGTCATGAGCTGGGAGAGTCCCACACCCAGCACAATGCCGGCGACAAAGGCCACCACCGAGACAATCACCGTCTCGAGCGCCATGATCGTGGCGACGCGCCCGCGCCCCATGCCGAGCACCTGGTACAGGCCAAACTCCTTTTTGCGGCGTTTCATGATGAAGTTATTGGCATACACCATCAAAAAGGCCATGACACCGGCCAGAAAGTACGTCAGGTCGCCGAGCATGCTGCCCATAACCTGCGCCAAGCCCTTTTCATCGATGCCGGCGATGTCGACCTGCATCGAGATGGTGTTAAAGGCATAGAAGACCGTGACGCCCAGGGTGAGCGTCAAAAGGTAGACGAGGTAGTCGCGGCCGGCGCGGCGGACGTTACCCCAAGCGAGTTTACAGAGCATCGGAGCCCTCACCGCCCATCATGGCAACGACCTCCATAATGCGGTCGAAGAACTCTCGGCGGTCGGTGTCGCCGCGGCGCAGCTCGGTGAAAATCTTGCCGTCGCGGATAAACAGCACGCGGCTCGTATAGCTGGCAGCAAAGCTGTCATGCGTGACCATGAGCACGGTGGCGCGCAGGCGGCGATTGAGGGCCTCCAGGCTCTCGAGCAGCAGGCGAGCGCTCTTGGAATCGAGGGCGCCGGTGGGCTCGTCGGCCATGATCATGGTGGGGTCGGTGACGAGCGCGCGAGCCGCGGCGACGCGCTGCTGCTGGCCGCCGGACATTTGGTAGGGATACTTGTCGAGCACCTGACTGATGGACAGGCGCGCTGCCACATCCTGCACGCGGGTCGAAATCTCTGCCGAGTTTGTGCGGGCGATGGTGAGCGGCAGGGCGATGTTCTCGCGCGCCGTGAGCGTATCGAGCAGGTTGGAGTCCTGGAAGATAAAGCCGAGCTCCTCGCGGCGGAACTGCGAAAGCTTAGCCTGCTTCATGCGCGTCACGTCCTGCCCGTTGATGCGGATCGTGCCACTTGTGGCGCTATCGATGGTCGACACGCAGTTGAGCAACGTCGACTTGCCCGAGCCCGAAGCGCCCATGATGCCAACGAATTCGCCGCGGTTGACCGTAAAGCTGACGTCGTTGAGCGCGCGGGTCACGTTGCCCAGCGCTCCATATACCTTTTCGAGATGCGCGACCTCCAGTACCGGGGTCGCCATGTGCGTGGTTTGCATACCGAGTCCTTTCTTGCGATTAGTCTACGGCATCTATAGTCGCAAGAAGACGAGTCGGCTACCATCGATATGGCTTACGCTTGCCTTACCGTTGTGTAAGGTACGGGTAGCTACCCTGCCGCGTGTTGATGTTGAGAGAGGACTCCTGTTGAAGACTGTTCATGTTGCCGCTGGGATCATTCGCAAGGAAGGATCCGACGAGCTACTGGCCGTGCAGCGCGGCTATGGCGACATGCAGGGACTTTGGGAGTTCCCAGGTGGCAAGCTCATGCGCGGCGAGACGCCCGAGGACGCCGTGCGCCGCGAGCTCATGGAAGAGCTGCAGGTGAAGGTCAACAACCTGCGCGATTTCTACACCGTTGAGTATGACTACCCCGATTTTCATCTCTCCATGGAGTGCTACTACTGCTCGCTGGCTAAAGAGTCCGACGAGCCCCAGAAGCACGACCGCCAGCTCGATATCCGCTGGATTCCGCGCACTTCGCTTGCCACGGTGGAATGGATGCCCGCCGATAAGGGGCTTATCGATGCTCTGATTGAGCTGAAGGAAGATCGGCTTGAGGCCAACGGCACTGCCAACGACGCCGAGGCCACCACGACCGACGAGCCCGCCACCAAACCCAAGCGCGCACCGAAGCGCCGCAGCAAAAAGCGTCCCAAGCCTGGCCTGCTGGACGGCATCGACACCTCGGACCTTTCCGCCGACGAACGTGAACTCGTGCGCCGTCGCGCCGCTATAAAAAAGTCCATGAAGGGTAACAAGCGCGCCAACACCAAGCCCGAGCTGCTCGTACGCCAGCGCCTGCGCGCCGCGGGCCTTACGGGCTATCGCTTGGAATGGAAGGTTCCCGGCAAACCCGATATCGCCTTTCCCGGGCGCAAGATCGCCATCTTCGTCAACGGCTGCTTTTGGCATCGCTGCCCCAAGTGCAACCCCAGCCAGCCCAAGCGCAACGTTGAGTTTTGGGAGGCAAAGTTCCGTCGCAACGTCGAGCGCGACCGCGCTGCCATCAACGCACTTACCCAAATGGGCTGGACGCCCATCACCGTCTGGGAATGCGAGCTCAAGAAAGACCGCATCGATGCCACCATGGAAAAGGTCATCGAGCAGGTACGGGCTGCAGAGCCGCAGCGCTAACAGCGAGCATTCACACGCTCCGCACGTCCGCGCCACGTCTACGCCACAAACCTTAGAAAGCCCTTAAGCTCAAAACCTTTCAAGAGTGTTACTCAATAGCCTTGACCTGCGGTTTCATCGTAACACCAAACCAGGTTAAGCCTTTCTTTAGCGCTTCTTTGCAGCAACCGCGGCATAATACTGCCAGCGCACGGGACCTAGCAGCACACCCCGTGCGCAATCTTTTGGTGGACATCGAGGAGGCCGCATAAGCATGCATTCTTCCAACGGCGCAGCACAGCAGCCATCCCTAAATCATGCAAACCTTTTCTCCTTCCCCCCGACACAGAGAAACGGCCTCCTCGACTCCCCCACCACAAAAGCCAAACGCTCAACCGACCAGAGCCACAACTTGCGAGCATCGTTCGAAAGGCTCCAAGCATCCCTAGACAAGGCGTTCCCCGAACAGGCAAGAGCAATCTAAGCCCATCGCGCTTTATACTGATGCCATGCGAAACATGGATCACATAGAATTGCACCGCGGAGGACGCGAAGAAGCGTTTCCCGAGACCGCCGAAGACTGGCCCTATATTGCCGAACGCGCAGAATTCGCTCGCTATCCGGGCAATTCCGTCCCCTGGCACTGGCATTCCGAAGTTGAGCTTTTCTACATGGAGCAGGGAGCGATTGACTATCGAACGCGCGCGGCTCATGAGCACGTACGCTTTGAGGAAGGGTCCGCCGGCTTTATCAACGGCGGCGTTTTGCACAGCACGCTGCAATCACCCAATTCGGCGCCAGCCATTCAAATGCTGCATATCTTTCAGCCGTCGATGCTCGGCGATCCCGCGGGACGTCTCCAAAAGCGCTACATCAACCCATTGCTTCAATGTCGAGGCGTCGATGTGCTCAAATGGTCGCCCACCAACCCCGACGATATGCCCTTTATCGATTTGCTAAAGAGTTCCTTTAACCACGACCTTCAACGGCCGCAGAACGAGATGGCGCTTCGGAATAGCTTGTCAGAGCTCTGGATTCAGATTTACGCCAAGGCCGAACCGCTCTTTTCCTCCGACAACGCCTCTTGGATGACCAACCGCGACGTACAGTTCAAGGCAATCCTGGACTATATCCGCGCAAACTATGCAGCCACTATAGATGTGCCCCAGATGGCATCTGCAGCCGGCGTAAGCGAAAGAGAGTGTTACCGCATTATCGAAGCTTGCGCAGGAACGACCCCGGCGGCATATCTGCGCGCATACCGCGTAAACCGTGCTTGCGAACTTTTGGCACACACCACGCGAACGGTCCAGACAGTCGCGCGCCAATGCGGCTTTATAACAGCAAGCCATCTTGGCCAGGTATTTAAAGAACAAATGGGGTGCACTCCTTCGAGCTATCGAGCAGCGAGGCAGAATCTCGATAGCACCAGGCAGAAATCCCGCTAGCCCTTCTTCTGTCACTGCATCAAACTTGCAGGCAAACAACAGAGAGGAGCAATCATATGAAGCACTTTGACCATATCGCATTTGACGTTGATGGGACATTGGCAGATACAGAAGAAAGCGTTCTGTCATCACTTGGCCAGATTGTCCAAGAAGAAACCGGCAAAACGCTCCCCCGACACGAGCTTGAATTTGCCCTCGGCATACCCGGCAAGAACGCCCTTGAGAAACTTGGGATCTACTCACAGGCAACGCTGGATCGCTGGTGCCAAGTTGCCGCCAGCTTTTAAAGCACCATCAGCGTGTTTCCCGGCTTGCACGAAGTTATCGCAACACTCTCCGACAACGGCTGCAAACTTGGCATCGTCTCCTCACGTGCGCGCGACGAATACGCAGAAGAAATTGCACCCCTTGGCTTCGATAAGTATTTTGAGCACATCATCCTTGTCGAAGACACAACCGAACATAAACCCGCACCCGCTCCCATGCTCGAATATCTCCGGCGTACGGGCGCGAATCCTGGCAACGTCGTCTACGTTGGCGACACCGTCTACGACGAACAATGCGCAACTTCGGCAGGGGTCAGTTTTGCCAGAGCGGCATGGGGATCACACAAAGACATCCCAAACGCCACCTACAACCTCGAAACCCCCAACGACCTGCTAACCCTAACAACCAAGTAACCCCCGCGCCCCACCCTTTCAGACCTAACGCCACAAGGGCGACGACCTCGAGTAGGTCAACCTGGGAGGGACGAGGGCTTAGCTCCCCAATCTTTCCGCAGGGGGCAAAAAGCAACGTCTTATTTTTCCGACACTAACGCCACAAGGGCGATTGAGCAGGACGGTTTGGGCGGGTCCCGTACTTAGTTTCCAAAATCATTCCGCAGCGCGAAGGCCCCCGTTGTCAACGCTTCGAAGAAGGGAGACAACGGGGGCCTTCATGCG
>UQJV01000063.1 GCA_900541475.1 uncultured Collinsella sp. | reverse complement strand
GAGTTCCGCACGCAAAGAAGGCCACTTAATGTGGCCTTCGTCTTGCGCAGGACTGCAGAGCAGGAAACCTTATATCCGGCCCCTCCGGTCGGGGACCGCACCCGTACGACTACAGCGTCATGTTTGGATCGGCGTCGACATCGAACGGCGAGATTTCACCTCGGTCGAATTTACGGCGAGCGACCTCCGCAATCATGGCGGCGTTATCGGTGCAGGCAGACAAGGGCGGCACCGTCACGCGGATCCCCTGACGCCCGAGCTTTTTGATCATCATTTCGCGCAGATGCGGATTTGCCGAAACGCCACCGCCGATGCAATACTCCTTGCACCCGGTGGCATGCAGGGCGTTTTTGGCCTTCTTGTACTGCACGTCAAAGACCGCCGCCTCAAACGAGGCCGCCAAATCGGGCAGATGAATCGTGCGCCCGGCCTTGGTCTCCTGCTCGATGTAGAGCGTCACTGCCGTCTTGAGGCCTGAAAGCGAGAAGCGGTAGTCCCCCCTGCTGTTAAGCGCGCGGGGAAAATCGATTGCCTTGGGATTACCCGTCTCGGCAAGCCTGGAGATGATGGGGCCACCGGGGTAGCCCAGGCCCAGCGCCTTGGCAACCTTGTCGAAGGCCTCGCCCACGGCGTCGTCGAGTGTCTCGCCAAGCACCTCGTAGTCGCCCCATGCCTTTACGTGCACGAGCATGGTGTGCCCGCCCGAGACAAGCGTAAAGATAAACGGGGGCTTAAGGTCGGGCTGCGCCAGCAGGTTGGCAAACAGGTGACCCTCCAGATGATTGACGCACACGAGCGGCTTGCCGGCAGCATACGCAAAGCCCTTGGCAAAGGCGACACCCACCACCAGGGCACCCACCAGGCCCGGACCTTGCGTCACGCCCACGGCGGCAAGCTCACTTGGCGCAATCGCCCCACCCTCAAGGCCAAGCGATGCCGCGGCATCTTCAAGCGCCGCATCTACGACGCTCACAATCACCTCGACGTGCTTGCGCGAGGCAATCTCGGGCACCACGCCGCCAAAGCGAGCATGGAAATCAATCTGCGTCGACACCTGGTTGGCCAGCATCTTGCCGTCCGCATCGATAATCGCCACAGCCGTCTCGTCGCAGGAGCTCTCAATGGCAAGAACTAGGCGACGGCGCTCGATTTCGGCACGCTCCTCAGCGGTGCGCTCGGGCGCGGGCAGCGGCCATGCGCGCTGTTCGGCAGCAGTTGGCTCGGGCGAGGCATTGTCGAGAGGAAGCACCAGGGGCAGCGGTGCCGTCATGACGATGGCATCCTTACCGGCACCGTAGTAGCCACGGCGACGACCCGCCTCGGTAAAGCCCAGGGCGGCATAGAGTGCAATTGCGCCCTCGTTGCCGTCCTCGACCTCAAGCGAAGCCGTAGTGCAGCCGAGCATCTGCGCGTCATAGCTCACGTGCGACAGCAGCTTGCGGGCGATGCCCTCGCGGCGATGTGCCGGATCGACGGCAACGTCCATAATCTGCACGTCCCCGTCGACGACCATACCGCCGGCAAGACCCAGTAGCCGACCGTCGTCGTGCGCCACCCACCAGCTACGCGGCGCGGCAACGCCCTCGCCCAGCTCGGACAGGAACATGCTCGGCGTCCACGCCTCGTGTCCGGCGCCTTCAAAGCAGGCGGTCTCCAGTGCGCTCGCGCCCTCGGCATCCGCCGCGCCCATGGGGCGGAATTGCAGGTGACGTCCGGCGAGCTCGTCGGCAACACCTGTCACCTCACTCTGCGCGCTCTCGGCAAGACCTAGGCGCTTGCGCTCGTTTTCCTCGGCGTCCGAAAGGCGCGTATAGATCGGCAGGACGCGAGCCGGATCGCCATCGCCTGCGGCGTGCGCCATCAGCAGGCCCTCGCCCGAAGGCCACCACAGGTCGCGCTCCACGCAGCGCGCCGTCTCGTCCTCACCCAGCAGCTTGCCATAACGCACGAGACCGTCACCAGTCAGCTGAACCTGATCCCAGTCCGCGGTCTGGCGCCACTCATCAAGCGCCATGGCGGCCTTGACCACGCGTTCGCGCTCAAACAGACGCTCGGGGCCCTCATCCCCCAGCACATACAGCGCCGGGTACACCTCGCCGCGCATGGCGTCGGCAAGAACACCAAGCTTGCCGCGTACGCCGGCCTTCCATGCCGTCCAGGCGCAAGCGTCAAGTGTCGACACGCCGAGCAACGGCACGTTGGCACCGCGTGCCAGACCCTTTGCGGTGGAGATGCCGATACGCACGCCCGTAAACGAACCCGGGCCGCGGCCGACCACATAACAGCCGACATCGCTGCGATCCAGGCCGGCCTGCTTCAGTACGCCATCAACAGTATTCACGAGTTCCACGTTGGCATGGCGGCGACACAGATGGTCCCCACTTACCAGCTTTGCCTCGCCTGTCTGCACATCAATCCAGCTTGCCGCGCAGGCAAGCATGTCGGTCGATGTGTCGAGCGCCACCACCAGCGCATTGTCGTTATGCAAGCTCATCTTGTACAGCCTTATCTATCAAATGGGAAAGCTCATTCGCGCGCTCGCCGTGCGCCTCGAGCGTTATCGTTCGTACGTCGCTGTCGTCCTCATCGCGCTTAAGCGTCACCGAAAGATACTCATCTGTCAGTTCATCCTGAAACTGCTCGCCCCATTCCAGCAGGCAAACACCCTCATAGCCCAGCACGTCAAAAATGCCCGTATCCTCAAGCTCGTAGGCATGCTCCAGGCGATACAGATCAAAATGGAACAGCGGAATACGTCCCTGGTCATGAACGGCCATGAGCGCGAACGTAGGGCTCGTGACCATATGCTCATCGCCCAGAGCGCGCGAGACGCCCTTGGTAAAGTGGGTTTTCCCCACACCCAAGCCGCCGGTCAAAATCAGCACATCGCCATCTTCTAGACACGGTGCGACCAGCTCGCCAAAATGCTCCGTATCGGCAGTACGAGCCGTTCTATAGGTACCTACCCCCAGGCGCTCCAGGGACATATGCGCTCCTTATTATTCCGAGGCGGCCTCCGGCGCGGGGTGCCGCTCCAGATAGTCGCCCAGCATCTTAAAGTCTTCCTCCAGCAACTCCTGCCACGCCGGATTGCGCAGCGCCGCCGCAGGATGAAACGTCGGCATCACCACAAAGTGCCCCATCTGATGGAACCTGCCGCGCAGCCTGGTAATGCCGATCTCGGTCTTGAGCACAAAGTGCGTTGCGGGGTTGCCGAGCGTCACGATGATATCGGGCCAGATGCTTCGAATCTGCTCGCGCAAAAACGGTGAGCAAGCCAGCACTTCCTCGGGGCGCGGATTGCGGTTTCCCGGCGGACGGCACTTAAGCACATTGGCGATATAGACATCCTCGCGCTTAAGACCTGCCAGGGACAAAATGCCGTTGAGGTCTTCACCTGCCGCCCCCACAAAGGGTTCGCCTTGCAAATCCTCGTTGCGACCCGGCGCCTCACCGATAAACATGACGCGAGCGTGGGGGTTTCCCACGCCAAACACGATATTGTGGCGCGACTGGTAGAGCTGGCAGAGGTGACAATCGCCCAGAACAGCCTCAATCTCCTCGAGTGCGACCTCACGTGGCGCCTGATGGGTATGGCCGGGGATGTGCATGACGCCCATGGCGACTCCTACACGTAGACCTTGTCGAGGCGCATGCCAAAGCCGCAGGCGACCTCGTAGTTAATCGTTCCGCGCAGTCGGGCCATCTCGTCCATAGTGATCTCGGCATCGCCATCGCGGCCGACAATAATCATCTCGTCACCATACTCGGCCTCGGGAATCTCGTGTGCCGGGTTGGACTGAATGGCGACCATAAACTGATCCATGCAGATATTGCCAACCTGACGCACGCGCTCGCCGCGATACAGCACGTCCATACGATTGGAAAGCGTACGCGATAGGCCGTCGGCATAACCGATCGGCAGCGTGCAGATCTGAACGCGCGTACGCGGTACGCGGTAGGTAAAACCGTAGCCCACACCCTCGCCCATCGCAGGGTGTGCCACGCGCGTCACGCGCGCATGGACGCTCATAACGGGATCGAGCTGCATCACGTGGCCGCTCAGCTCGCACGGCTGCATGCCATACAAGCCAACGCCGGCGCGAATCATATCAAAATGCATCGAAGGGTCGAGCATCGAGGACGGCGTGTTGGCGCAGTGCACGATACCGCACTCAAAACCCGCATCCTTAATGGCCTGAACGGCCTCGGTAAAGCGCTGGCACTGCAGCTTGTAGTCCCAGCCCGAAGGTTCATCGGCAGTGGCGAAGTGTGTAAATACGCCATCGCACTGAATGCCGCGATGGAAACTAATGCCGCGGACAAAGTCGAGCACCTGCGTGTAATGTACGCCGATACGGTTCATACCCGTCTCGATGGCGAGATGATACTTACCCACCTTGCCCGCCGCGACGGCGCATTCGCCATACGAAAGAGCAAAGTCAGACGTATAGACCGAGGGCATAATATCGAACTCGAGCAACGTCGGAATGGCTTCGATAGGCGGCTCGCTAAGGATGAGGATGGGTTTCGTGACCCCGCCCTGTCGGAGCTCAACGCCCTCGTTAACCGTCGCCACGGCAAACATGTCGGCTCCGGCCGAATACATGATCTTGGCGCACTCAACAGCTCCATGACCATAAGCGTCGGCTTTAACCACGCAGCATAGGCGCTGGCGCGGATTCAGCAAATTCTTATAGGCCCTCGTGTTGCGGCGAAGCGCCCCGCGGTCGATCTCGACCCAGGACCAACGCGTCAAATCGGCTTTATTCATAATTATTCATCCGACCCTTCGTCTGTGATTCCCAGATCATCGAGCGCATCCTTTGCCGCCAGCTCCATGGCGGGACCGATCAAGTCGATAAGATCGGTCGCGATAACGCTCTTCTCGCCAAACTCCGTCGCCGCGGCAAAACCGGCATAGCTATGAAGTGCGACGGCATACGAGTACAGCAGCTCCCAACGGTCCATCTCGTCGCGCATGGTGGCCAGTGTGCCGGCCAGAATGCCCGCAAGGACGTCACCCGAGCCAGCGGTCGCCAACGACGCCGGGCCCGAGAGCGGCAGTAGCACGCGCTCAACACCGCAAATGGCCGTCGTTGGGCCCTTAGCGATAACAACGAGGTTATCGGAACCGGCGGCCCAGACAACCTTTTGCGCAGCAGCAATCGCGGTACCAAGGTCATTGACCTCATCGCCGACAACAAGACGCGAAAGCTCGCGATAATGTGGTGTCATGACGAGCGGCTGCTCGCGACGATACATCTCGGGATTGCTGTCGATGCCGTCGATTGCAATCTTGGCAAGGCAGTTGAGAGCATCGGCATCCAAGATAAGCGGCACGTCGAGCTCGAGCAGACCCGAAACCACCTGCATGGCACCGGCAGACGTCGTCATGCCAGGACCGCACAGCACACAGCTGTATTTCTTGGCAATCTCACATACCGTCATGCGCGCAGCGGCACCAAAAGATCCGCGAGAATCAGATGGAATGGCAAAAACCGGAATCGAGGGGAGCGCCATGCGGATAAGGTTGGCACACGCATCCGGCGTCGCGACCGCCACATAGCCGGCACCTGCGCGAGCAGCGGACTTAGCAGCCATAATGGCCGCACCAGGATACTGCGCCGATCCGGCAACAATGAGCACCGAGCCGCGCGAGTACTTATCGATATTCGTGGGCAGCGGAGCAAAGTAGTCCACAAGGTCGCCGGGCTCCACAATCTCGGCAGCATGGTCGACATCGTCAATGACCTCATCAAGGCGGTCATACAGACCACCGCAGACCAGATCGCCTGCATATTCGGGACCGTCAGCGCTGTATAAGCCGATCTTGGGAGCAATCATCGTCACCGTACGCTCGGCACGAATGCAGTCATCATCAACCACACCCGTCTCGGCATTCAGGCCCGAGGGAACATCGATGGAAACAACACAATCGGCATTTTCATTGACCGTGGGAATCCAGATTGAAAACGGCGCACGGAGATCACCGTGAAAACCAGTACCAAAAATGGCATCGACTACAACATCAGCCTTATCGATCAGCACCTCCAGCTCATCACGAGAGGGGCCGACACACACGTGCACGTCGCGGCCAGCAGTGCGGCGAGCAACATGGCGAGCGAGAGCGGCAGGGATCTCATCCGGCTCAACCGGAGAGACGATATCAACATCAACGCCCTTATGCGTCAGAATGTCAGCGGCAACCCAGCCATCTCCGCCATTATTGCCAAAACCGACCAATACAAGAACGCGATCGGGGTTGAGCTTTAAAATCTCATTGGCGGCAAATTCGCCCGCCAACTCCATGAGTTCGGCCTTCGAGGTGCCCTCACGCTCGATGATATCTTCGAGGCGAACGACTTCCTCGGTACTCAAAACCGGTTTCATCTATGCTCCTAGCGCATCTTGTGGACCATCATCCAGATGTTCCGACAAAGCAGATTGTTGCAGCTGTTCGAGTTCATCCAGGACTGAACGAGCCTCTTTAAATGTCTGAGCAACGCGCTCCTTCGTGCTCACTTTCTCTTCCTTGGGTTTAGGTCGAGCATCCTCGGTGATCGCAATGGCATTAGCGACAGCCAAGTCACCCGTCAGGGTAATAGAAAGAGCAACCTCGACAACGCCCAATTCCTGGGCGATTTCGAGAGCGCGACCCGAAAGCAGCGCTTTTGGCTTGCCGAGCTTATCGCGCGTTACAGAAACGTCTTTACGGCCAACGCCCTGACTAAAGCCCGTTCCAAGAGCCTTAAGCACCGCCTCGCGAGAAGCAAAACGACTAGCATAGTGCGCGGCAGGGCGAGACGATGCGTCGCAATACGCACGCTCTTCATCGGTAAACACGCGTCGGGCAAACGCGGGCGTCTTCTCAAGGATTGATTTCATTCGGGAAATCTCGACGATATCAACGCCGATTCCGGCTTCAGCCATAATCACCTCCATGCTGCACAGACTAAGATATTGTAGCCCGTTCGCAGAAGATGCGACAAACGAGGGCTAAAAACACAGCGACAAAGAAGTGTTGGGCATCGAAACGCAAAAAAAGGGGGGGCCGCGAGGCCTCCCCCTTCTTCAGCTCAGGCGCACGGCTCGGTGCCGTCCACC
>UQJV01000062.1 GCA_900541475.1 uncultured Collinsella sp. | reverse complement strand
CCGCAGGAAGCTTGGATACGCCTAGGCGCGGTCCAAGAAATCGTCCGCACCCCCAAGCCTCCAAATAGGAACTATTTCACCGCAACTGCGTTAGGGGTGTGGGTGTTGGGCGGCTGTCTTCGGGCCGGCTAGTCCTGGGCCTTGATGCTCGGCAGGAGAATCTGGGCGAGGTAGTCGGTCTCTAGTTTGGTCGCGGCGTCGGCTTTGCCGTCTTTGCCGACCAGCACTTTTTTGATCTGGCTATAGGTATAGCGGTTGCCGGTCGTAAGTTCGACAAGCTCAACTGCAGTGTCCATGGGGTAGGTCGACACGGGGTCTTGCGTGCGTCCGTTGATGGTCTGGGGCACCACATACGGATAAACGGGGCCGCTGGCGTAGACGGTGTAGCCGTTGCCGAGGTTTGCCGCACCCAAAACCGCGTCGCCCTCATCGGGCGTAAAGCTCTCGCCGTCGCGCACCGTGACAAGCGTCACAAGCGGCGTGTTCGTGTCGCCGGCAAGATATATGCACAGCGTGCTGCCGTTTTGCCAAGTCGCGACTTTGCCGTACCACTCAACGGGAATATCGAGCTGATACAGGTCTGTTGCCTTATGTCGGGCATCGGCGTCGCGGGCCGCCTGCGCCTTGCGGGAGCTCACGGCGTTGGTCGCGGCGTCGCGTCGCGCGGTTGCCGCCTGCTGGAGTACCTTTGCGACCGCGGCGGAATTCACCCCGCCTTCCTCGGCATACTTGGCGGCGGCATCGATCTGGTCGTCGGTCACCGTGTCGGCCGAAGGCACCTCGAGCTTAAAGGTGGCCTGGGCACTCAAATCCTGCCCATCGCTCTTAATGGCGACCTGCGCCTTGGTGGTCGGGACGGTGTAGATGGTGCCGTCGGCCGCGATGGGGGAGGCGGCAATGGAGAGCGTGTAATCGCCGGGCAGCAGCTTAACGCCGCGACCGTGCTCGTCAACGTAGAGCGTTTCGCTCACGGAAGAACCGTCGGAATCCTGCCCGCTCACCTGCACGGGAATCTTGGAGCCAGTTGAGCAGTCGAGGCCCGCGGCATGCACGCCAATCTGCACCGACATCATCGTGTGGGCATTGGCGGCGACAGCGGCAGCCTGCTCTTGTTGATATCCGTTCCAGGCAGCATAGCCTGCACCGCCGGCGACAAGCGCGACGGCCACGACGCCGGCGACCATCAGATTGCGGCGCTTTGGCGACATCTTGCGATGGCGGACCTCGGCTTCGCGTGCCGAGGGAACGGACGGCAGGGGAATATCGCCCATGGCGATGGTCTCATCGACGACAGGAGCAGAACCTAGGCCGGGGAGCTCGCAGGTCAGCGAATCCTCGGCCGGCAAGCTGTCGAGCAAGATGGTTTCCTCGCTCGTATCGGATTCGGTCTGGTCGTCGGCCTCACATTCGGATTCCTCGTGCCCCGCCTCGTCTTCGGTGGGCGCGGCGCCATCGTCTTTTGCATCCTGATCATCGGGCTGCGCCTCGATTTCCGGCTCATCCTGCGCATCGACGCTCGAATCGTCAAACGCAATCTCGGCCAGCGCGATCTGGTCTAGGCTCTCCAGGGCCTCGGCGCACGCTTCTGCATCTTGGGCCGCATCCTCTTGGTCCATCGTCTCATCTTTCATATATCCCCCAAGCTCAATATCGGGACAACACTGTACCCAAAAACGGGACCCCATAGAGCCGCTGCATGATTTGAAATCCGATTTTAAATATGCGCATGTTTTTGAATAGATGAATAGAGGCGCGACGACAAAAGCCCCCGAAAAGCGAGCGAAACGCTTTCCGGGGGCTCTGCGAGACATTGGATTGAAAATCCTGGCGGGCGGGCCTATGCCCAAGCGCCAACAGCGACCAACATGTTACTCGGCGTGCGCGTAATCAACCTTGGCGCGGCGAGCGGTAGCCTTCTCCCAATCGCTGGTGCCCTCAAAGACATCCTGCCTGTAGGGATTGCGGCCGAGCTTCTTGGCGCGGTAGGCGATGTAGATGATCGCGGCGACATTGGCGACCAGTGCGGCGATCGAGACCGCGGTGGCGGCGCCGGGGTCGAGCGTGGAGTGGGTCACAAAGATGGACTCCTCCTGGAAGTACGGGAACACCTGGGCAAACATGCACCAAATGGCCAGCGTAAAGGCGCGGTTCTGGATCCAGCCGCCCTTGTTCCAGATAAAGGCGGCGACGGTGGGCGCCAGCAGCAGCGCAAAGCCGCAGAACCAGGAGTGGGTGGGCAGGCAGTTGTAGGTGTAGCAGAAGTTCCAGATATCGTAGGCGATGATGTAGACCCAGGTCATGTCGGGCCACAGCATATCGGTCTGATCCTCGGAGGCGTAGACGCTCCACCAGCCGGTCATGCAGAAGATGTTGATGATACCGGCGATGCCGTTGAACACGTTGTTCCAGCCGGCCAGCTGCGTAGCACCTTCGGAGGTGACCCAGGTGGACTCGCCCAGGACAAAGAAGTGATAGGCGCTCTCGAAGTCGGACACGACGGCAATCATGATGTTGATGGCGACGATCACAAACGGCCATGCGCGGAACCAATGCGCCTTGCCGATCTTGCCCCACTGGTACTTAATGGCAATGAAGCCCCAGCAGCCGGCCAGTGCCGCGTATACCTTGGCGTAGTGGAACCAGCTGTTCTGGTACACATGGGTGGGGTTGGTGAGCGCCCACTCGGCACCCTGCGAAACGCCCACGGCGATGGCGACGCAGTAGATGGTCATGGCCAGCGGAGCCACGCCAAAGATGATTGCCGCGCCCAGCTTGGTGCGGCGGCCGACCTCGTTGAGCACGATCAGGCCAATAAAGACCATGGCCCAGCCGGCCCAGTGGATAAGGGTATCGCTACCCCAAACATCGAACAGCATGCTGCTCTCCTTTCGCACGCCCGCGGCCCCTCTTCCGATCGCGGGCAGTTTGGCCAAATGTCGTCAGTTCTGGGGCTTGCGCTCCGGATACTTGGCGGTATAGCCCTCGATGTGGAGTGTCGAGGCGATGATTTCCTTGACCGTCTCGTCGGGCACATCGGGGTGCGTGCGGATATACATCAATAACCCCATGATGAGGGTGTAGAACGTCTCGTAGACATGGTCGATGCGCAGCTCGTGATGGGCGACAAAGTCCACCACGGTGGTGTCGCAAATGTATTGCGCCACGCGCTGGACCACGTTGTGCAAAAAGCCGCCGTAGAGCGCGCCGCTGCTCGAGGTGAGCGTACTCGGCAGCTCGTGGCCGCTCACGACCAGGCGCTTGAAGAGCGGGGCGACGGTGTCGAGTGCGCCCTCGATATCACCGACGGTGCGGCTGGCATTCCACTGTTCGAGCTCGGCGATAAAACCGTCGATTGCCTCGTCCATGACAGCGGTGACGGCGGCGTCCATGTCGGCGAAGTAGTGGTAGAACAGCGAGCGCGTGCAGCCGGCTCGCTTGGTCACGGCCGAGACGGATAGATGGGACACGCCCAGCTCGGAACTCACGGTGCGCACGGCGGCGAGGATCTCGCGACGGCGTTCGTCGCCCGTCAGACGTTTGGCCGTGCTGTCGGGCGCGGGGACGGCATCGGCCACAGAGGTATCTGCTGTGTTGTTGCCCATGTTTTGCCGCCTTTCATCCTCTTTTGCCTGACCGTTCACCTAACAGTCTTGAATATTGTTGACGGTTCGTCAATACTATTTTTGACACAATGTCAACAATGGCGGGTGAACGGCATGGGGCATGCTCGACCTGCAAAAAAAGAGGGGCGCTGCGGCCTCGTCGGGCTGCGGCAAGAGAAGGGACAACCATGATTCTCAACGGACCGGGAATTAGCTACACCGAGCCCGATATCGGTTCGGAGTTCGTGCCGCCGCTGCCGGAACATCCGCGCGAGGCAATCGTCAAGCTGTGCGAGCACTGCACTAACCGTCTGCTGCATCGCGACGAGCTGCTGGGCTACGAGTACTGGTCGTTTGCCGAGGCCGCGACCGACGAGCAGGCCGAGGTGCTCTGCAAGATGAAGATGCGCCGTCCCTATACGCTGCCCGAGATGGTCAAGCTCACCGGCATGCCCGAGGCCCAGATCGAGAAGATGCTCGACGACATGAGCTACACGGGTCTGCTCGAGTACAACTGGGAAAATCCCGAGCGCGCCATGCAGTGGGTGCTGCCCATGCTGGTACCGGGTTCCGCCGAGTTCCTCAACATGCGCGTGAGCCAGCTCGAGGAGCATCCGGTCTATGCCAAGTTCTTTGAGCAGGCCTCCAAGGGGCCGCTGTCCAAAGCCACGCCGATGGTGCCGCCCGGAGGTGCCGGTATCGGCATGCACGTCATTCCGGTCGAGAAGGCTATCGATGCTTCGAGCACCTCGGTGCCGATCGAGCATATCGAGCACTGGCTCGACAAATACGAGGGTAAGTATGCCGCCAGCACCTGCAGCTGCCGCGCGAGCCGTCGCGTGATGGGCGAGGGCTGCGCCGACGACCCGGCCGACTGGTGCATTGCCGTGGGCGATATGGCCGACTACGTGGTCGAGACCGACCGCGGCCACTATGTGACGCGCGAGGAAGTCTACGACATCTTGCGCCAGGCCGAGGACAACGGCTTTGTGCACCAGATCACCAATATCGACGGCGAGAACAAGATCTTCGCCATCTGCAACTGCAACGTCAACGTGTGCTACGCACTGCGCACCTCGCAGCTGTTCAATACGCCCAACTTGTCGCGCTCGGCCTATGTCGCCAAGGTCGAGAAGGACAAGTGCGTGGCCTGCGGTCGCTGCGTTGAGGTGTGCCCGGCCGGTGCCGCCAAGCTCGGCCAGAAGCTCTGCAGCAAAAAGGCCGGCGGACAGGTGCCCGAGTATCCGCGCCAGGAGCTGCCCGATGCCACCAAGTGGGACCATACCAAGTGGTCGCCCAACTACCGCAACGATAACCGTATCGAGACGCATGAGTCCGGCACCGCTCCCTGCAAGACGGCCTGTCCCGCGCATGTCGCCGTTCAGGGCTATTTGAAGCTCGCGGCTCAGGGTCGCTATGACGAGGCGCTGGCGCTCATTAAGCGCGAGAACCCGCTGCCCGCTATCTGCGGCCGTGTGTGCAACCGCCGCTGTGAGGATGCCTGCACCCGCGGCCGTGTGGACGCTGCCGTGGCTATCGACGAGGTCAAGAAGTTTATCGCCCAGCGCGATCTGGACGCCGCGACCCGTTATGTCCCGCCCGTGGTGACGCCGACGCGCGCCGGCGGCTTCGACCAGAAGATCGCCATTATCGGTGCCGGCCCGGCCGGTCTGTCCTGCGCCTTCTATCTGGCCGAGAAGGGCTACAAGCCCGTCGTGTTCGAGAAAAACGAGCGACCGGGCGGCATGCTCACCTATGGTATTCCCAGCTTTAAGCTGCAGAAGGACGTCATCGAGGCCGAGGTCGAGATCATTCGCCTGATGGGCGCCGAGTTCCGCTATGGCGTGGAAGTCGGTCGCGGCGTGACGCTCGACGAGCTGCGCGAGCAGGGCTTTAAGGCCTTCTACGTGGCTATTGGCTGCCAGGGCGGCCGCCTTGCCGGTATTCCGGGCGAGGATGCCGAGGACGTGACCGTGGCCGTCGACTTTTTGCGCGAGGTCAACAGCGGCAAGATCGACGCGCTGCCCGGCCGCACCATTGTGGTGGGCGGCGGCAACGTGGCTATCGATGTCGCGCGCAACGTCTGCCGTCTAGGCTCCGAGCACGTTGAGATGTTCTGCCTGGAGAGCGAGGCGCAGATGCCCGCCAGCGAGGAAGAGCGTCGCGAGGCTATCGAGGACGGCGCGCACATCAGCTGCGGTTGGGGCCCCAAGGAGGTTCACCTGGACGAGGCCGGTCGCGTATGTGGCATTACCTTTAAGCGCTGCACGCGCGTCTTTGACGACGAGGGCCGGTTTGCGCCCGAGTACGACGAGAACGACCTGCGCCGTGTCGATGCCGACCGTGTCGTCATGTCGATTGGCCAATCCATTGTGTGGGGCGACCTGCTGGTTGGCTCCAAGGTGGAGCTTGGCCGCGGCCAGGGTGCCCTTGCCGACCCCCAGACCTATCAGACCGCTGAGCCCGACATCTTTGTGGGCGGCGATGTCTATACCGGTCCGAGCTTTGCCATCGATGCCATCGCCGCCGGTCACGAGGCCGCCGTCTCCATCCATCGCTTTGTGCAGCCGGGCTCCACGCTTACCATCGGCCGCAACCAGCGCCGCTACACCGCGCTTGACCGCGACGACGTTGTGCTCGAGGGCTACGACAACGCGAGCCGCGAGGTGGCGCATGTGGACCGCGAACGCGAGAAGGCCGCGCCGTTTAGCGAGTACGTCGAGACCTTCACCGAGGAGCAGGTGCGCGCCGAGACCGCCCGCTGCCTGGGCTGCGGTGCCTCGATCGTCGACCCCAACAAGTGCATCGGCTGCGGTCTGTGCACCACCAAGTGCGCGTTCGATGCCATCCACCTGGATCGCGATCGCCCCGAGTGCTCCACGATGGTCAAATACGAGCAAAAGCTCCCGAGCCTTGGCAAGTATGCTTTAAAGCGTGCAATCAAAATCAAGTTCGGTCGTAAATAGGTAACCATGGCGGGTAAGGGGACGGCGCAGACTAGATTTTGCCGTCCCCTTGCTTTGAGTTTGCATCGCATCAACCGTTGTTGAAAGGTTTCTACCTTGCATGAATTGGGAATCGTCTATCACATTATTCGCGATGTCGAGAACGTGGCGCGCGCCAATGGCGTGAGTCGCGTTTCGAGCGTCACGCTGCTGCTGGGCGAGGTCTCGGGCGTCGTTCCCGACTTGCTGCTCGACGCTTGGCGCTGGGCGGCAGATAAAAAGCCCATCACGCAGGGCGCGGAGCTTGTCGTGGAGCCTGTCGAGGCCGTGACGCATTGCGAGGCGTGCGGCCGCGACTATGCGACAGTCGAGCACGGCAAGACCTGCCCCCATTGCGGCAGTGGCGAAACATACCTGCTGCAGGGCCAGGAGGTCATGATCAAGCAGATTGAGACCCCCGACGAGGATCCGGCAGACGCTGCCCCCGCCAGTCCTTCCGACGCTCCCGACGCCGTCGACGCCGCAAACCCCCTCCGCATCGTCTAGGATTCCCTATAAGTTGCGGTGAAATAGTTGCTAAATGGTGACGCATAATTTCTTTCGCAAATTGACAACCGCATAGCGGAACACGGCCCG
>UQJV01000061.1 GCA_900541475.1 uncultured Collinsella sp. | reverse complement strand
GCCGAAGTTGAAAGGCAGATTGCCGCTCTGGCGGGTTTGCAGCCTCGAGCAGTTACGCGGTTCGTAGAACCGCGTAACTTACAAGATAAGCATGGCGTCGCCAAAGCTGAAGAAGCGGTAGCGCTGCTCGATAGCGGCGGCGTAGGCATCCATAATCTGGTCGCGGGTAGCAAGTGCGCTCACGAGCATCATGAGCGTGGAGCGCGGCACGTGGAAGTTCGTGATCAGCGCGTCGACCACGTGATAGGTCGAGCCAGGCATGAGGTAGAGCTGCGTCGTCGCGTTCTCGCGCACCACGATGTCGCCGCGGCCGAGCGTGTCGGCGCCGTCCTCACGGCCCTCAAAATAGCGCGCCGTCACAGCCGGATCGGACACCGGCGCGTCCGCATCAAACGCGCTCTCGAGCGAGCGCACTGCGGTGGTGCCGACGGCGATTACGCGATGCCCCTCGGCCTTCGCCTTGTGCACGGCGTCGACCACCTCCTGCGACACGTGGTAGCGCTCGGTGTGCATGACGTGCTGCGTGGGGTCATCCTCCTCCACCAGACGGAAGGTATCGATGCCAACCTCGAGCTCGACGGCGGCAAACTTCGCTCCCTTGGCCTCAATAGCGGCCATGAGCTCGGGGGTAAAGTGCAGACCCGCCGTGGGAGCGGCAGCCGAGTGCTCCTCCTTCATGGCGTAGACGGTCTGGTACTTCTCGGGATCGCCCTCGTAATCGGTAATATAGGGCGGCAGCGGCACGTGGCCGGCAGCATGGATGGCCTCGTCAAGCGTGCGCGGGTCGCCGGCGGCATTGCAGCCGGCCGGCTCAAAACGCACCAGGCGGCCGCCGCGGCTATCAGTGACAAAGTCGACGACCTCGGCCGTCAGCACCACGGGAGCCCCCTCGGGCGCATGGGCGCCACCGGCGCGATACTCAATCTGTGCACCGGGCTTCAGGCGCTTACCCGGCTTGACCAGACACTCCCAAACGTGACCCAGCGGGTCAACGTCCTCACGGCGCTTGAGCAGCAGGGTCTCGACCACGCCGCCCGAGCCCGTCTTGCGACCGATCAGACGGGCCGGCATCACGCGCGTCTGGTTGATGACGAGCACGTCGCCCGGCTCGATATAGTCGATGATGTCGCGGAAGATGCGGTGCTCAACGGTACCGCCGTGCTCCAGCGGCGCTCCCGCCTGGGAGCCCTTGCGATCCACCACCAGCAGGCGGCAGGAATCGCGCGGCTCGGCAGGAGCCTGGGCGATCAGTTCCTCGGGAAGGTTGTAGTCAAAATCATCGGTACGCATAGACACGTCGGATACTCCTTATTTAGCTAAAGTCCGCTCTACATCCTAGCAGGCTGCCAGCCCAAAAGAACTACTTTTTGAACGCTTTGCGCTCGTCGCGGATGCGGGCGCGGTCCATGGCCGCCTCGACGGCCGAGAATCGGCAGCCGCAGTAATTCTGCCGATACATGCCCAGCTCGCGCGAACGGCGTGTCGCCTCGGGGTAATACGGGCGAAAATCGCGAATCACCGGAGTGAGACCGCGAGCGGCAGCCAGACGCTCCAACACATCATTGCAGGTTTCGAACAACTGATACGGCGAGACGGCGAGCGTCGTGCCCACAAACTCAAACCCACGCTCCTGAGCCACACGGCATGCCTCGGCCAGACGCAGGGCATAGCACGCGCGACAGCGACGGGGTCGATCGGCGCCCAGCGGGGCCACGCCGACCTCCCAGCGCTCGCGGTCCTCCCCCGCCTCGATAAGCTCGATGTCGCCATCGGCACACCACCGGCGCAGCTCGTCCAAGCGGCGCTGCCATTCATCGTGCGGCTGAATATTGGGATTGGTCCAGCAAATTGTGGGTTCAAACCCCTCCTCGCGCAGCAGGCGGACTGGCTCAAGCGAGCACGGCGCGCAGCAGGCGTGCAACAACAACGGCTTCATCAACATCTCCTCCCCCGCAATGATTTTTTAATCCCCGTCCCAGAAAAATCATCCCAAAAGACTACCTTGCGAAAAAGCGCACGCCAAAGGACGTGTCCTCGCAGGCGACAATGCGGCGATCGCGCAAAATGGTCCGCACGTAATACCAATCGCCCACACAACCCGACAAATGCAAGCCGGCCGCCAGGTAGCACAGCAGCGGATAGCCCGAGAACGCAAACCCCAGGGCAAACGCCGCCGTCACAACAACCGTCGGCGCCAGGCAAACCGCCACGTATCGCATGCGCGAATACACCACGCCTTCGGCGCAGGCGTAAATCATGCAGGTTTCGAGATTTGCCCCAAAGGTCACCTGCGCGCCCGCAGGCGCCAGCAGCTTAAAAAACACACCGTGCACCAACTCATGCACGGCAAATGACGCCGCCGAAACCGCAGCCAAGCCGACTATCCAGCCCAAAACGGCCGTCCAACCGCCCGCATCCGCCGCATCCAGGTCCGCGGGCCCGCCCAGCAGCATAAACACCGGCACCAGGCACACGGCAAATGCGCCAAGCACCGCCATCCCCCACACAAAGCAGGCGTGCAGAAAATCCTCGTCCTCAAACGCATGTATGTTGGAAATCTCATTCATAGCATCTTAGGATAGCGCCCCTGCCACGTACCCGTCCTCGTGTGCGATAATGTCGAACGATATGCACGAATTGACCACCGCGCAGCCAGGCCCTGTGCCCGGGTGCGCTCTCACCATATGCGAAGGAGTCCCATGGCATCCAAATACTCCATGAACGACCGTCCCAGTTGGCCTCGCCGCGCCATCGTTACCGCCGGCGAGCCCTACGGCAACAAGGGCCTTCACTTTGGCCACGTCGGTGGCGTCTTTGTCCCGGCCGACTTCTTCGCCCGCTTCCTGCGCGACCGTCTGGGCCGCGAGAATGTCATCTTCACCTCGGGCACCGACTGCTACGGATCGCCCATCATGGAGAGCTACCGCAAGCTCAAGGAGAACGAAGGCTACGACAAGTCCATCGGCGAGTATGTCGAGTCCAATCACTCTCGCCAGGCCGCGACCCTCAACAACTACAACATCAGCTGCGATATCTACGGCGGCTCAGGCCTAGAGCCGGCTGCGCAGATTCACAACGAGGTTACCGCCGAGATCATCGAGCGCCTGCACGAGCAGGGCACCATCTCCAAGCGCTCCACGCTGCAGTTCTACGACGCTAAGGCCGGCACGTTCCTCAATGGCCGCCAGGTGATCGGCCGCTGCCCCATCCAGGGCTGCAAGTCCGAGAAAGCCTACGCCGACGAGTGCGACCTGGGTCACCAGTTTGAGCCCGAGGAGCTCATCGCGCCCAAGAGCCAGCTCACCGGCGAGGTGCCCGAGCTGCGCCCGGTCGACAACCTCTACTTTGACCTGCCAGCCTACCTCGACTTTATGAAGACGTACACCGCCAAGCTCGCCCAGAACCCGCAGGTTCGTTCCGTGGTCTCCAAGACCATGGAAGAGTGGCTGCTGCCGGCGCAGCTCTACATCCAGAACAAGTTCCGCGAGGCCTTCGACGCCGTCGAGGACCAGCTCCCCGAGCACACCGTGCTGGAGCCCGAGGGCAACAAGAGCAGCTTTACCGTCACCTTCCCCAGCTGGAAGGAGCGCGACGACGCCCATGCGGTGCTCGCCAACGGCGGAGTGCGCTTCCGCAGCGGCAAGGCGCTCGTGCCCTTCCGCATCACCGGTAACATCGACTGGGGCGTTCCGGTACCCGAGGTCGACGGTGTGAACGACGTCACCTGCTGGTGCTGGCCCGAGAGCCTGTGGGCGCCCATCAGCTACACCCGCACCGTGCTCGCCCGCGATGCCCGCGCCGCCGGCGTAACTGAGGGTGTCGCCGCCCAGGACGCCGCCCTCATGGGCGAGCCCGCCGCCGATTCCACGCAGGTACCCGCACCCACCTACCAGCACAGCTCGCTCGACTGGCGCGACTGGTGGTGCTCTGACGACGCACAGATCTACCAGTTCATCGGTCAGGACAACATCTACTTCTACTGCATCGCGCAGACCGCCATGTGGGAGGCCCTGGGCTGGGACCTTACGCAGAGCACCGTCAGCGCCTGCTACCACCTGCTCTACATGGGCAAAAAGGCCAGCTCCTCCTCGCAGACGCCTCCCCCGCCGGCAGACGACCTGCTCAACCACTACACCTGCGAGCAGATGCGCGCGCATTGGCTGTCGCTCGGCCTGTCCGAGAAGCCGGTGAGCTTTAGCCCCAAGGCATACGACACCCGCGTGACCGGCAAGGACAAGGACGGCAACGAGGTGCGCGCCTGCGATGACAAGCGCGTTATCGACCCGGCCCTTAAGGAGAGCGCGCTGCTGACTGGCGTGTTCAACCGCTTGGCCCGCAGCTGCTTCTACGGCGTCGCCGTCAAGGAGGGTGACGAGAGCCCCTATCGCAACGGCTGCATTCCCGCCGGTGCCGCCTCTGCTGCCGTGGTCGAAGCTGCCGAGCAGGCCGCCCTTGCCTTTGAGCAGGCCATGTACAAGTTCGAGACGCACCGCGCGCTCGCCGTGTGCGACGACTACCTGCGCGCCGCAAACAAGCGCTGGAGCGATGCCTCCAAGGCCGCCAACAAGCTCGAGGGCGAGCCAGCCAACGCCGCCATGAAGCAGGCCCTGGTCGACGCCTTTACCGAGCTGCGTGTGGCGACCGTCCTGATGCACGGCATCGTCCCGACCGGCTGCGAGCTCATCTGCGAGTACTTCGACGTCGACCCGGTCGCCTTCTTTAGCTGGGACAACATCTTTGCCTCCACGGACGAGTTTGTGGAGAGCCTGGGCGAGAAGCCCGGCGAGCACCGCGTAAAGCCGCTGCCCCCGCGCTTCGACTTCTTTAGCAAGCACGAGAGCCAGTACTAAAGCACGCCAGCAGCAGCGTGCCCGGAAAGTAGTCAAATTGGGACGGGAAGGAAAGACGGATGTCCAAGCCGCGTCGTCGTAAGCAGAAAAAGCAGGTTAAGCCCGAGCTCAGGCTCAGGCAATTTGCCGCTACCGAGCTTTCCGACCAGCTTGCCGCCCAACACTCCGCCGCCGACCTGCCGCGCTTTATGGTCGACACGGTCGCCGGCGCCTATGCCCCCACCGATGCCGAGCTCATGATCGAAGGCTTTGGCGCCGCGGCCACACGCCCAGTCACACTGCGCGCCAACACGCTCAAGGCGACCGCCGAGGGCATCGCCGCCGCACTCGACGAGGCCGGCATCGCGCACCGCCCCGTCGCATGGTATCCGGACGCCTTCATCCTGCCCGAGGCCCAAGTTTCCGACCTATGGGACCTCGACATCTACCGTGACGGCAAGATCTACCTGCAGAGCCTGTCGTCGATGATGCCGCCGCTCGTGCTGGGCGCTCAGGCCGGCGAGGACATCCTGGACATGTGTGCGGCCCCCGGCGGAAAGACGACGCAAATCGCCGCCCTCACCCAGGGACAGGCGCACCTCACTGCCTGCGAGATGAGCATTCCCCGTGCCGAAAAGCTCGAGGCCAACTTGGGCCGCCAGGGCGCCAAAAACGTGCCCGTCATGCGTATTGACGCACGCGAGCTTGACGAGTTCTTCCGCTTTGACCGCATCCTGCTCGACGCTCCCTGCACCGGCACGGGCACCGTCATCAGCGGCAACGAAAAGAGCTTGCGCGGCCTCACCGAGCAGCTGCTCGTCAAGTGCGCCCGCTCGCAGCGCGCGCTTCTGGATCGCGCCATGGGGGCACTCAAACCGGGCGGCACGCTCGTCTATTCGACGTGTTCGATCTTGCCGCAGGAAAACGAGGATGCCCTGCAAGAGGCCCTCGACAAGCACATGGACTGCGAGCTCATCCCCCTCGACGGCACGCCGAGCGAAAGCGAAGCGCGTCGCGCCCAGGAAGCTGGTGAGGAACCCCGCATCGAGTCCAACGCTCTCACCGAGGCAATCGCCGCTGGCCACATCTCGGCCATTGCCAACGGCATGCCCGGCACGCTGACCATTCCGCCCAGTCGCGACTTTGAGGGCTTCTATATCGCCCTGGTCCGAAAACGCAGCTAGCGCACGGATTCAAAACTCAACAAGCTATCGCCGTGCGCGCCTGTCCTGCTGGTCCTTATGCCGCGCAAGCGCTTCACGCTCCTTGCGCTCGGCCTTTTTGCCCTTAATGGCCGTGACCACAAAGTAGATGACCGCGGCGGCAACGATTGCGCCCACGCATAGGCCAATCGAGCCCAACATTGCCGAGAATTCCATACCGCGTCACCTCTCTTTTGTATACGGGACATTCAAGATAGCACCTCGATTCCCGCCACCACAGCTCCTTCACGTTCGCCGGCCCTTCAGTCTAACGGATGGCGCGGCGGGGAAAAATCAACTCGTCAAACGATTTAGCACTCTCAACGCCGGTCGTACACTGCCGACCGCACAACATAGAAACGGACCGCCATGGATTCTCTCAACGATTTGAACGAGCGCGTCGACGCCTTTGTCGCCACCAGTTCCTTCGATACGCCTGCCGCGACTAACGACCAAGCCCCCATTGATGTTCCCGCCGAGGTTCACGAGGACATCGTCGCCTCGGTCGACTTCTCCGAGGTAGAGCTTGCAAACGAATTTACCGAGCCCCAGGTGGCCGTAACTCCCAACGGCCTTTTGCCCATGGAGCCGCTGCCCATCGACGGACGTCTGCGCAAGGCGGCCCTCCGCATGCCCGATGAGATCGAGGAGGCCAGCGGCTTTACGCTCTTTGGCCGCCACATCAAATCGCTCATCTACACCACCGACGTGGCGGTCATCCGCAATTCCAATGCCGACGCCGTGTTTGCCGTCTACCCCTTCACGCCGCAGCCCGCCATTACGCAGGCGCTGCTGACCGTTGCCGAGTGCCCGGTCTTTGTGGGCGTTGGCGGCGGCACCACCACCGGTAAGCGCTCCGTGCAGATGGCGGCCGTTTCCGAGATGCAAGGTGCGGCGGGCTGCGTAGTCAACTCCCCCGCTACTGCCGAGATGGTCGAGCACATCACCAACATCGCCGACATCCCCGTCATCGCCACGGTCGTACGTTGCGACGACGATGCTCACGCCAAGGTGCGCGCCGGAGCCAAGATCCTCAACATCGCGGCCGGCAAGAACACGCCGCAGGTCCTGCGCGAGCTGCGCGAGCACTATCCCAACCTGCCGCTCATCGCACCGGGCGGCAAGACGCCCGAGAGCATCCGTGAAACCATCGCCGCTGGCGCCAACGCCATCATCTGGACGCCGCCTTCGGCCCAGCAGCTTCAGACCGACATGATGCAGCGATACCGCAAGATGAAAGAAGACGCCACGCCCGTCATCTCGCGCGACGATGTGCCCATTATCGACCAGGTCGCCGCCGCCGAGGTTAGCCAGGTCGAGAACATGAATCCCGACGTGCCGATCCCCGACGAAGTCATCGAACGCGTCGCTTCGATCCACGATCATATCGAGGAGCGTCGCGCCAGCCGCGGACTCAAACCCTCGCTGCACGGCTTCTTCTTCCGCGGAAAGAAGCATTAACAGAAATAGCTAGGCCC
>UQJV01000060.1 GCA_900541475.1 uncultured Collinsella sp. | reverse complement strand
TTGGGGCGGCACGTTTTTGTAGGGGGACTGGTTGGGACGGCACCGTTCATGGGTGGGGTACACTGGGTAGCGGCTTTTTGTTTATCTACTACCTGATGGGGTGTTTTTGTATGGGTAAGAAATCTCGGGCTCGGGTGGCTGCGGCGGGGACTCGCAAGGATCCTGGTCGTCGGGTTCCTGAGGGCAAAAAGGCCGATCGTACCGAGAGGGACAAGAAGGTCGGTGCGCATGCTCATCCTGAGTGGGCGCCCCATTTGAATTCGGCGAGTGAGGACTTGACCGCCAAGCTGTTCACGATGGTCGAGGTTATTTTGGGCGTGGTGCCTGTGGTAGTTATTGGTCTGTTCCTGGCCTCTAAGGATGCCACGAGCGTGGATAAGCTCACCGATGTCTTTTCTCAGGATCCCTCGATGGTGGTTACGTTTATCTCTGCGTGTCTGCAGCCGTTTGTGGCGTACATGCTGTACATGATTTATCGCAAATACTGCGAGGGCGATGCGGGCTTTGCCGCCGGAAACCTGATTGGCCTCTTGTGCTCCGAGATCTTGCTACTCAATATTCCCGGCGTCATCGGCATGGGTATCTTGTTGTGGCGTGTTTGGCGCAACGTTGCCCCGCACTTTGAGAGCTGGCTATTTGAGCGCCGTTTTACGGGCGTGGTGGCAGATATCGCCGGTTCACTCGTGATTCTGGCCTTGGCGTTTATGTGCGCCACCGCCGCCCGAGGTCTCGCGGGTATGTAGCCTGTCCTCACCGACCACGGAGCGCAGGGCAACTGCTGGTTTCACCGCTCCGGGCGTCAGACCCGCGGCGCATCCCTTTCCCTCTCGCTCACGGCTTCGCAGGGTCGCGCGAGGCAAAGGCATGCGCCGCGGGTCTGACGACGCGGGCTTGCCAACGAGTTTTGGCTAATAGATTGGTTTGTGTGCCGCCCCTTTGGGGCGGCACTTTTTGTGTGGGGTCCCTGTCTTCACAGTTTTCGTCAAGCTTTTGGTTAGGTTTTGGTCGGTTGGCGTAAGGGCGGAAGGGCAAAAGATCATTCGATAAAAAAGCTCAAAGAAAGTGCTGGTAGGGGAGTTGTTGATGTTTTCTACAGCTTTCGTCAATAAGAAACTTTGCGGCTATTGCCGCGGATTTCGTTGCCGTGGCCGCGATGGCGCGGGATGCTGGGCGCAAGCGTCGAATGCTCCGATTGAGGAGGCCAACATGGATCTGTTTCTTGAGACCCCGCAGCAACAAGCCGAGCGCATGTTGCGCCAACAGCAGCGGCTTATGGAGATGCAAATGCAAGGGGCAGCCGTCCAGCCTCCTGCGCAAAACGCCGCGCCCGCGGTATCGTCTGCGGGTGAGGTGGACCCAGGAGCCTATTCCGTACAGCAAGATTCATATGCGCAGGAGCTTGCGTTCGACAAGCGTCGTGCGCGTCGCCGCCGCTGGGTCCAGCGCCTGCGTACGCTGGCGATGATCGTGCTGATCCCGTTGGGGCTCGCGGCAATCTTCTTGGCCTCATATGCCCTCACGTGCATTCTCAACGGCGCCTCGCCCAGCGAGGTGCTTGAGCACTTGGCAGCTCTCGGTCAGCGCCTAGGCGATGTCGTAACAACCATCCGCGCCGGCTGGGAGAGTTAGCGTTTTGATGTCTGTGGCACAAATCCATTTGCCCGATTGCCGTGAAGCGCCCGGTGCGTGTGGCGGGGTAAGATTGATCGCGGTTTTGATTGATGGTCGATGAGGTTTGTTGGGCGGAGTCTATGTCTGCTATTGATATCGTGCTTGTTGTGATCGCCTTGGTGGCGGTGGGGGTTGCTGTGGCTTGTGCCCTGCAGCTTAAGGGCCTTCGCGCTGAGCTGCGGGAGCGCGGCGATAGCGGGGCAGAGATGCTGGCTGCGCTCGAGCAGGCCAACAACGCGCTCGACACCCTCAACGTCGCGTTGGCAGAAACCCGCCGCACGGCAAATGCCATCGCGCAACAGCAGACGACCGATGCGGCCGTAGAGCAGCAGCGCTACCTGACCATCGCGCGTGAGTTCTCGCAGGCTGGCGACCGTATGGATGACCTTCGCCGCGAGACGGCCCAACAGCTCGGTGCCAACTGCGAGAGCATCGAGCACCGCCTGGACAAGGTGCGCGAGACGGTCGATGCCCAGCTGGGCGCCATCCGCAAGGACAACAACGTGCAGCTCGATCAGATGCGCGCGACGGTGGACGAGAAACTCTCCCGTACGCTCAACGATCGCCTGTCTGCATCGTTCAAGCAGGTGAGCGACCAGCTCGAGGCTGTGTACAAGGGTTTGGGCGATATGCAGTCCATTGCCACCGGCGTGGGCGACCTTAAGCGCGTGCTAGGCAACGTCAAGGCGCGTGGCATTTTGGGCGAGGTGCAGTTGGGTGCAATCCTGGCGGACATCCTTACGCCCGACCAGTATCTGGAAAACGTCGCCACCAAGCCCGGCGCCTCGGAGCGCGTTGAGTTTGCCGTCAAGCTGCCGGTGGACGAGGGCGATCCCGTGCTGCTGCCGATCGACTCCAAATTCCCGGGCGACGCGTACGAGCATCTGCTCGACGCCCAGGAGTCGGGTGACGCTGAGGCTGTTGCCGCTGCACGCAAGACGCTCGACGCCATGGTGAAGCGCGAGGCCAAGGACATCTGCGAAAAGTACCTGAGCGTGCCCGCGACCACCAACTTTGGCATTATGTTCGTTCCGTTTGAGGGCCTGTATGCCGAGGTCGTCAGCCGCTCCGGGCTTATCGAGACCCTGGGCCGCGACTATCACGTCAACGTTGCCGGCCCCAGCACCATGGCGGCCATCCTCAACAGCCTGCAGATGAGCTACCAGACGTTTAAGTTGCAAAAACGCACCGATGACGTGCTGCGCGTACTCTCTGCCGTCAAGGCCGAGCTGCCGCGCTATCAGGCGGCGCTGCGCCGCGCCCAGCAGCAGATCGAGACCGCGGGTAAAACGGTCGAGGGCATCATCACCACGCGCACCAACGTTATGGAGCGCAAACTCAAGGATATCGACGCGCTGGAAGACACGCGGGAGGCCGACGAGATCTTGGGGCTCACGTCTGCGAGCCTGCTCGCAGACCAAAAAGACGAGGACTAGCTGCATCTGACGGTGGGGCGCCTGCGCAAGCACGGCGCGGGCGCTTTTCGCATCGTGCTTGCCTGAAGTGCGCTTTAGTGTGCAACAATGGCGTTTCGCCCTATCAGATGCGAAAGGAAGCCCATGTCTCAGAGAAGCACCAGTCCGCTCAAACGCTCCACCGTTCGCCGCACGCTGCAGCGTTTTTGGGACGTCACGCGCACACAACCGCTGATTGTCTTTCTCTCGGTGTTCTCGTCGGCGGGCTACATCTTTTTGCTCACGTTTGCCAACACCTACGTGATGGCCCTTATCGTTGACCGCGTTCAGGCCGGCCCCGTGGCGGGTGACCAGGTGTTTGAGGTCTTTGGCCCTTACATTCTGGCGCTGGTGCTCGTTAACCTAGTGGGCCAAATCCTCTCCAAGCTGCAGGACTACACCGTCTACAAGCTCGAGATTGCGGGCAACTATCACCTGGCGCGCCTGTGCTTCGACACGCTCTCCAATCAATCCATGACATTCCACACCAGCCGTTTTGGCGGATCGCTTGTGAGCCAGACGAGCCGTTTTATGAGCGGCTATACGGGGCTGGTAGACGTGACGGTGTATTCGCTCATTCCCACCATCACCTCGGTTGTCTGCACGGTGGCGGCGCTCGCTCCGGTGGTGCCGACGCTTACCGTGATCCTGGTGGGCATCATGGTCGTCTACATCGCATTCGTTTGGCTCATGTACAAACGCATCATGCCGCTTTCGGCCGCGACGTCCGCCGCGCAAAACAAGCTGTCGGGCGTGCTGTCCGATGCAGTCACGAACATCCTGGCCGTCAAGACCTGCGGGCGCGAGGACTTTGAGCGCGACCTGTTCGACGCCGCCGACCGTGCCGCGCGCGATGCCGAAACGGTATCGATGCACGCCATGATGCAGCGCAACTTTACGACCTCGGGCCTTATCGTCATCACTATGGCCGTGGTGAGTGTGTTCGTCGCGGGCGGCAACGCGTGGTTTGGCATCTCTGCCGGTGCGCTCGTCATGATCTTTACCTATACGTACAACCTCACCATGCGTCTGAACTACGTAAGCTCCATGATGCAGCGCATCAACCGCGCGCTGGGCGACGCGGCCGAGATGACGCGCGTGCTGGACGAGCCGCGCCTGGTGGCAGACGACGAGAACGCCCCCGAGCTCAAGGTGAGCGAGGGTGCGATTGATTTTGAGCACCTGAGCTTTGCATACCGTGACGCCGCGGCGGGCGAGAGCGTGTTCGACGACCTGACGCTCCATGTGGCTGCGGGCCAGCGCGTGGGCCTGGTGGGCAAATCGGGCTCGGGCAAGACGACGCTCACCAAGCTGTTGCTGCGCCTGGACGACGTACAGGGCGGCCGCGTACTCGTGGACGGCCAAGACGTCTCGCGCTGCACGCAGCAGAGCCTGCGCCGCCAGGTTGCCTACGTGCCTCAGGAGGCGCTGCTGTTCCACCGCTCTATTCGTGAGAATATCGCTTACGGGCGTCCCGACGCCACCGACGAACAGATTCGCGAGGCGGCGCGCCTGGCCAATGCTCTGGAGTTTATCGATCGCCTGCCTCGTGGCTTTGACACCATGGTGGGCGAGCGCGGCGTTAAGCTTTCGGGCGGCCAGCGCCAGCGCGTGGCCATCGCCCGTGCGATTCTGACCGATGCACCGATCCTGGTGCTCGACGAGGCGACGTCTGCCTTGGACAGCGAGTCCGAGGCGCTGGTGCAGGAGGCGCTCGAGAACCTGATGCGCGGTCGCACCTCCATTGTGGTGGCACATCGCCTGTCCACCGTGGCGGCGCTCGACCGCATCGTGGTACTGGCGGACGGCGAGATTGTCGAGGACGGTACGCATGCGCAGCTTGTCGAGGCGGGCGGCGAGTACGCAAGCCTGTGGGGTCGCCAGACCGGCGCATTTTTGGAGGCGTAAAGACCCCATACGTGGGACAATCGTGCCCATAAGTTTGTTATGCCGCTGAAGCGAGGAGTCGTTATGCCACGCGAGACCAATGCCGCCAAACGCGAGCGCGCCGTTGAGGTGTGCGAGCGCCTCAACCGTCGCTATGGCCCGGTCGAGTGCTTTTTGGACCACGAGAATCCCTTTAGGCTGCTCATCGCGGTGCTGCTCTCGGCGCAGACGACCGACGCACAGGTCAACAAGGTGACGCCGAAGCTGTTTGCCCAGTGGCCCACGCCCGAGGCCATGGCGGGGGCGAGCGTGGCCGATGTGGCCGATACTATTAAGTCGCTCGGCTTTTATAAGAGCAAGGCCAAGCACGCCGTGGAGGCCGCGCAGATGATCGTTGCCGATTACGGCGGCGAGGTACCTGCCGACATGAAGGAACTCGTCAAACTGCCGGGCGTGGGGCGCAAAACGGCGAACATCGTGCTCAACGTGGGGTTTGGCATTGTCGAGGGCATCGCGGTCGATACACACGTCAACCGCATCGCACACCGCCTGATGCTGAGTCCCAAGACGCATGCCAAGGAGCCGCTCAAGACCGAGCAAGATCTGCTCAAGATCTTGCCGCACGAGTATTGGGAGTCGGTCAATCACCAGTGGATCACCTTTGGCCGCGAGATCTGCGATGCCCGCAAGCCCAAGTGCGACGACTGCCCGCTGGCAGACCTTTGCCCCAGCGTACGGGTGATGCAATAGCTTTTTGCAAACTTTTTTGCAAAAAAGTCTCAAACCTTAGATATAGCTTGGTTGCGCAACCTTTTAAGGATTTTCTCGGCTATAATCAATCATGCAATTCAAATGTCTTCTTCTGCGAAGTGGTCGCGACGAAGCAAGTCGGGAAAGGACGACCACATGAATAGGAAGCTTAACGCTGCTATCACAGCCGGTCTGAGCTTGAGTATGGTGCTCAGCTCCACGCCGGTTGCTGCTATCGCGGCGGAGACTACTCAGAACACGAGCGAGGGGGCTACTGCTGCAGCCTCTACTGGTGTTAAGACCGTTACTTTTGTAGCGGAAAATGGCGGCGGCGCTTTCGCGGACGGAAGCATCGTTATGCGCATTCAGACTAACGATAAGGGCGTATGCTCTATGCCGGAGTCTCCCGTGCGCGATGGCTATGTGTTTGGCGGCTGGTATTATGACAACACTTGCACGCATGCCGTAGATTTTTCTCAGCCTCTTCTGAGCGACGCTAGCAATTTTGTTGTTCTGTTCGCCAAGTGGACTGAGGCTCCCTCGAATGTGCTCGATGTGACCTACTCTGCCAATGGCGGTCAGTTTGCCGACGGCAACAACGTCATGCTGGGTCAGACTGACAGCAATGGCATTGCTCGTCAGCCGCTTGCTCCTACGCGCGACGGCTATGTGTTTGCCGGTTGGTATTATCACAGCGACGGAACCGACCAGGTTGACTTCAACCAGCCGATCGTCGGTGGCGGCGACCATGTGACCCTTTTCGCCGCTTGGACGCCTGTGAAGCAGGACAAGACTGTCGAAATCCTCTACGTTGCCAATGGCGGCACGTTCTCCGATGGCAACGAAACTATGCAGGGTGTAACCGATACCGACGGTATTGCACGTCTGCCGCTTCAGCCGACCCGCGAGGGCTATGACTTCCTTGGTTGGTCGTACGATCGCGACGGAAATGACCCCGTCGACTTCACGAAGGCCATCGTTGCGGGCAGCGGCCACGCGACTGTTTATGCCCAGTGGAAGCAGAACAACGAGAAGACGGTTCTCTATGTTGCCAATGGTGGCGTTTTCGCCGATGGCAATGAGACCATGGAGGGTGTTACCGACAGCGACGGCGTTGCCCGCCAGCCCCTGGCCCCGACCCGCGAGGGCTATACCTTTACTGGCTGGACCTACGATGCTGCCGGCACCGAGCCTGTCGACTTCACCAAGCCCATCCAGGGTGGCGGTCAGCATGCTACGTTCTTCGCTCAGTGGGCAGAGCTTGCTAACAACGAGAAGGACGTTCTCTATGTCGCCAACGGCGGTGTTTTCGCTGATGGCAACGAAGTCCTGCAGGGCGTGACCGACGGCGACGGCGTCGCCCGCCAGCCCCTGGCCCCGACCCGCGAGGGCTACACCTTCGCCGGCTGGACCTACGACTCCGAGGGCAAAGATTCCGTCGACTTCAGCAAGCCCGTCCAGGGCGGCGGCGACCACGTAACGTTCTACGCCCAGTGGACCAAGAACGAGACGCCTGCTGTCCAGACCCACAAGGTCAATTTCTATGTTGCTGGTTCCACCACCACTGTTGAGGTTGAGGACGGCAAGACTGTTGCTCAGCCCAGCGATCCTTCCGTTGATGGCTTCAACTTTGTCGGCTGGTCTTCTTCCAAGGAGTCCTTCAAGAAGTTTGACTTCTCTACTCCTATCACCGAGGACACCACTGTCTACGCCTTCTTCACTGCTAAGACCCCCAAGTCCGATTCTTTGAAGAAGAATGATGGCAAGAAGCAGGTTCCTGCTGACAAGAAGGACGAGGCTAAGGCCAAGAAGAACGACGCTGCCCTTCCTACCACTGGTGACCCGACCTTTGTTGTGACCTCTGCTGCTGCCCTTACCGGCGCCGTGGCTGTCGCTGTGGGCATGTACATGACCAAGCGTCGCGAGCACTAATCACTTCTAGTGTTTACCTCCGGGCTTATTTAGCCCAAACCTGATAGCCGCGTGGGGACCCGACCCCCACGCGGCTTTTATGTTTTAGTTATCTTGCGTGAGTATTGTCGGCCCCTGCATTCGATTTCAGATGCCCATGTCATAT
>UQJV01000059.1 GCA_900541475.1 uncultured Collinsella sp. | reverse complement strand
GGGGATGCAATGCCCATGCATGCATCCCCGCCCCTTTCGCATCGAACAATGATGTCGGCGATCCGCATCGCCACGCCCGCGCTACCCGCGTTGCGGACCCGCGGCAGCCACGAGCGGCTCAAGCCCCAGCTCGCGCGCATAATCTTCCTGCGTAAAGACTTCGACCAGGCCAAACGTATCGGTCGCATCGTCAAACGCAAAATGCAGCACCGAACAGTTGCCCGGCACGCGCTCGTGCTCGTCGGCCGCCGCGCCCCTCACGTGGTCCAAAAACTCCTTGATTGCCGAGGCATGGCTCACCGCGAGCACGCACGAATGGTCTGGGCGTCGCATAAGATCGGTCAACGTCGCCACCATGCGCTCGCGCACCTGCATCTGCCCCTCGCCGCCAAACTGACGATAAAAGTCACGCCACGGACGCACGGGCATCAGCATCACGCGCTCGGCCTCAAAGTCGCCAAAATACCACTCGCGCAGGCCATCAAGGCGCTCGTAGGCAAGACCCGGCCACAGGCTGGCGATGGTCTGCTCGGTGCGGTGCAGCGTAGAGGTGTAGGCGTGGTCGGGCTCAATGCCACGTGCGCGCAAAAACATACCGGCGCGCGCCGCCTGCTCGCAGCCCAACTGCGTGAGCGGCGAGTCACTCCAACCCTGAATGATGCGTTTAAGGTTGAATATCGTTTGTCCATGACGGACCAGATACAGATCTTTATTCATAGGGGTCCTTTCGTTTGTTACCAACCCAAGAGCGAAAACGCCCCGTCGAAATAGCCAAATTGAAGCACGGCACCGTTGTCGGGTTGCTCTCCCCCGCCGGTCACGCATCTAAGAAACTCATGGCAGGCAGAGCCGTGGGAGACCGCAAGCACACAATCGTGCTGCGGTCGAGCCATAATACGAGTCAGTGCCGCAACCATGCGCGCCCGAAGCTCGCCTTCCGACTCGCCACCAAAGGCCACCGGATAATCACCCCAGGGCTGCGGCGGCATATCGCGATTTGATGTGCCTTCCAGCGAGCCCAGGCGCCACTCGCGCAGGTCGTCGACCGGCTCTATGGGAAGGTCCTCGCCAACAATCAGCTCGGCCGTGTGACGTGCCCGACCCAACGGAGACGAATACGCATGGTCAAAGGAGATGCCACGCGCCTTAAACGCGGCGCGCGTCGCCAGCGCCTGCTCGCGCCCGCGCGCCGTAAGCGGCGAATCGTGCCAGCCCTGCAAAATGTTCTGCACATTGAGCTCAGTCTGCCCATGTCGCACCAAATACAGATCGGCCACACGCCCTCCTCTCGCACCACCACAAAGGGGGCCAGGCACCTTTGTGGTGGTTTTGCCGCCGGATCACGCCGAAATGGCACGCAACTACAGCAGCACGTCGGCAAGCGGACGCTTGGGAACGTGGTGCACCTGCGCCTCGTCGCGCCAGTAATTGATAGAACCATCCGGGTTGGAGTCGATCGCGTCGATCACCTGTGTCTCGGCTGGCACGCCAAAAGCCATGATCAGCTTGAGCTCGTATCTGTCGTTATCGAGCCCCATGGCATCGATTGCGCGGGGCGTAAAGGCCTTGAACATGCAAGCCGCCACCTCGGGCGTTGCGCTGCGCGCGGCGAGCATCATCGTCTGAGCCGCGATGCCCGTGTCGACCTCGGTGATAGGCGCGGCGGGCTTGCCGGGAACGGTGCGCTCGGCAAGAACTGCGATGTAGCCGGTCGGGCGTTCGCCCTCATTGGGACCCGACCAATCCTTGAGCGCACCGGCCCACGCGAGCTCATCAAATACACGCGCGCAGTCCTCAGCACCGCTCACCACATGAAAACGCAGACGCTGAGCATTAGCGCCGCAGGGAGCCAGGTGCGCCAGCTCTGCCAGCTCGAGCAAAAACTCGCGCGGCACGCGCATGGACTCGTCAAAACGGCGGCATGTGCGAGCGCGACGAACCAGCGCATCAAACGTATCCAAGCCAAGCTTTTCACAGCCTTGCTTTGCCATCGACTCCGCACTCGACGGCGCCGCGGGAACAGCTTCGTTCATAGAGACCCCCAATACAAGCCAATTGTTCTTAGAAAATCTAACCTAAAACGCAGACAATAACGAACAGAGCCGCAATGTTCTACACCTGTTAAATAGAATAACGCGACATGGGGAACAACGAGAACAAATCGGGGCCTTTGGGTTACACTTCGCCCTCCCCGACCCATACGTCAGCGCCTTTAGGCGATACTTGTTGTAGCAACTGCGGCATACGCCGCAAAAACAACAATGACGGCAAACGCCACGTGGAAAGGAGACCTCATGGGCATCTTTAAGAACGACGACCAGCAGTCAAATTTGTTTGGATTTGACGAGAAAAGCATGGCAGGCAAGGCAATCAAGGCCGTGCGCTGGATCTACGCCGTCACGGGCGTCATCGCACTGCTTGCCGGCATCGCGTTGCTGTTTGCGCCCGCCAAGTCCCTCGTCTTCCTGACGACCGTCTTGGGCTTCTACTTTGTGATCACAGCTGGCGTCAGGCTGTTCACCGCCATTTTTGAGCCGCTGCTGCCCGCCGGTTGGCGCGTGACGAGCATCATCTCCAACCTGCTCATCATTCTGGGCGGCGTCATAATCCTGCGCAATCAGGCCTTCTCGACCGCGACGCTCACCACGCTCGTGGTGGTCGTGGCTGGCTTTGGCTGGATCGTCGAAGGTGTTATGTCCATTCTGGAGTCCGAGCTTTCGTCCAACCGCGCCCTCGCCATCCTGAGCGGTGCGCTCTCCATCATCGCCGGCGTGTTCGTGTTCATCTACCCGCTGTGGTCGGCCAAGATGCTCGTCATCTTTACCGGCGCTGCACTCCTGGTGTTTGGCGTGACGCTGATTATTCGTGCTATCCGCTTTGGCAAGCTGGTGCACTAGATGCAAAGAACGCTCTTTATTGATGCCGACGCCTGCCCGGTCACGCGCGAGTCGATCGACTGCGCGCGGCGGGCGGGCGTCGCCGTGGTTATCGCCGGCAACAGCACGCAAAACCTGGAGCGGCACATTCGCCGCGACGATCCGCGCGATGCCGAGCACGCACGACGCGGCTTTTGGGTCACCACGCTCGATGTGAGCGTAGGCGCCGACAGCGCAGACTTTGCCATTGTCGAACGTCTGCAGGCGGGTGACGTGGTCGTGACGCAGGACATTGGCCTGGCGAGCATGGTGCTCGGCCGCAATGCCGCCGCAATCGGTGTGCGCGGGCGCGTGTACGACAAGGCGACCATCGACATGCAGCTGTTTATTCGCCACGAGGAAAAGAAGGTGCGTCGCGCCGGCGGTCGCACCCGCGGGCCGGCAGCCTTCACCAGTGAAGACCGCGCCCGCTTTAAGCGCAACCTCACCGAGCTGCTGCGCTAACCAAGGCAGATTTTTGGGACATACCTAAAAATCTACCTTTTTGTTTTGGGCGGTGTGAGCGCTCAGGATCCATGGCTCAACAAAAAACGGGCTTCAAACTGCCATGCGTCGCCGCATTGTGCAAGCGCCGTGCATGGCTATTTTGAAGCCCGTTTTGTTAGGCCTACTTAGAGGCCAAAGGCAGATAGGACGAGGCCCCAGCCAGCGCCGATGACGTACATCATGACCAGGAACACGGCGTTTTCGCGAGCGCTGCGGTTGGTGCGGAACAGCACCAGGTAGCCCACGCCGGCGGAAATGAGCGTGCCGGCGAGCATCGGTGCCAGTTGCAGCGCGCCTTCCAGATACAGCTGCGTAATGACCACGCTCGCCGAGCAGTTGGGGATCAGGCCGACAAGCGCCGAACCCAGAACGGCGAGCGTCTCGTTGCCGCGCAGGAACTGCTCGATTGCGGACTCGCCAAAGGTCTCGAGTACGGCGACCAGAACCAGCGTCACCAGGAAAATGAATACCGATACCTGCACGGTATGCGAGATGGCGCTGCGGATAATCGACAGGACGGGCACACCTTCGTGTGAGTGGGAGCGACCATGGTCGTGATGGTGTTCGTGCCCGCCCTCGTGTCCGTGGTCGTGGCCATGTCCGTGTTCGCGCTCGTCCTCATCCTCGTCTTCATCACAACCGCAATGGTCGCGCTCGCACAGCTCATGGATGTGGTCGGCGCTCACGCCCGCCTCGGCAACCTCGTCGATGATGTCACCGCCGCTGTGGTCGTCATGCGCGCAGTTAACGTGCGCCGGATTGACAGTGGTCCCCAACACGGTACGACGAATCGCCGCATGCGCACGGGCGTTGCGACGCAGACCGCGAATGGCGGCATCTACGATAAGGCCCGTGACCAGTGCGATCAGCGCTTTCGAAGCCAAAAGCATCGCCATAGTCTGCACGGGAACCTGCTCGGCAAGTAGCAGCGGCAGCATCTCGTCGGAGGTCGAAAGAAACACCGCCACCAGGGTTCCCAGCGTCACGACGCGACCGGCGTACAGCGTTGCCGCCATGGCCGAAAAGCCGCACTGCGGCACTATGCCCAGTAACGAGCCGACCACGGGGCCAGCGGCGCCGGCACGCTTGACGGCGCCGCTGACGCGATCGCCTGCCACATGCTCGAGCGTCTCGAGGACCAGATATGTCGCCAACAAGAACGGCACCAGCGAGAGCGTGTCCTTGCCGGCGTCGAGCAGAATATCAATCAGCAAATCCATGACGGATGGAACCTTTCGTGTCTTTCGGCAGCATTGTAAAAGTCCTAGCGGTCAACTAGGGTATTGTAATTGTCCTAGGCGCGATGCCAATAGTTGCCCATGGTAAACTATCATCTCGCCATAACTCGACAAACCCGAGCCGCACGACGCGGCCCGTGCAAGGAGCAGCATATGAACGTATCGCAAGCACTCGAATACGAGCGCCAGCCGTTTATCCCCATGTTTATCTACGGCGACCACGGCGCCATGGAATCCGAGCGTCAGAAAGGCGAAGAGGCCCTCAAGGTGCTCGAAACCGAGTACTTTACCGCCGAGGACGACCCCGGCTTCGACTTTGCCACCGTGCGCGACCTGGCCGACCGCAACCGCGACCTGTGCGACCAGATTGGCGAGGCGCGCCTGCGCAACGTGACGCCCGCGACGCTTTCGCGCGGCCTGTCCGACGCCGACACCTGCGCCGCCATCGGCAAGATGCAAAAGCGCACCGCCGCGTCCGTCATGCGCGAGATCCGCGGCGACCGCGACGCGCTCGGTGTCGCCTACGCTCGCAAGCCCATCCAGGGCACGGTGCTCGGCATCGACATCGAGACCACCAGCCGCGCACCCGAGCGCGGCTACATCATCAACGTGGGCTGGGAGATCATGGAGCTCACCAGCGACGCCGTCCCGCACGACGCCGAGGCGCACTACTGCGGTCTGCCCGATATCTACCGCGGCGAGGATGTGCCGCTGTCGAATATCCACCACATCACCTGGGATGACATTGACGGCAAAACGCCCTTCCGCGAGAACAAGGAGCTGCAAAAGCAACTGCTCAAGCTTATGAAGAAGTACCCGTACATGGCGCACAACGCCGCCTTTGAGGACAGCTGGTTCAAGATCCACCTGGACGGTTACGCCGAGGCGCGCCGCGCGGGTAAGATTATCGTCATCGACTCGCGCCAGATCTGCCGCAGCCTGGACGCCGATGTGCGCTCGCTCCCCCGCGAGTCCGCACCCGCCGCGCTCGAGAACTGGGCGCGCCGCCGTGGCACCCTCGCCGCCGACGCCAACGAGCAGCACCTGGGCCTCGACGACACCGACCTCATGCTCCGCACAGTGCAGGCCGAGTTCAACCTCAAGAACCTGTTTGCCAAGTAGATTGCCAAGCAGGGGTGCCATCCGCGAGCAATACTTGCCGGGCCATAGCGCCTGTGCAAAAGCGACACGCCGAGGCGTCCCTCTCAAGCAACGCAATGCGGGCCGATATCCAAGTGGATATCGGCCCGTTTTTGCACGTCGCTAGGGCACCCACGTTGGCACCGGCGGCCTTATCCGCGCCCATCAATGCCCTTAGCCGCCACTAGGGCCATTCGATAGCAAAATATTTCACGAATTATATTGACATATGAACATGCGCTCATATACTCGGAAGTAAGTTATATGAGCGCATGTTCATATGAAAGGGTATTGCAATGAGCGATCACGCCGATGAAATAAAGTCCGGCATCGACACCACCATCGTGCCCGACATCCCCACCACTTGCTCGCCCGAGGACCTTCCCGACGAGGAGCTGCTGTACGACCTTGCCGACCTGTTCAAGGTCTTCAGCGACACCACGCGCATCAAAATCCTCTACGCCCTCATGGGCCGCGAGCTCTGCGTGGCAGACATCGCCGAAGCGACCGCGACCTCGCAGTCTGCGGTGTCGCACCAGCTGCGCACGCTCAAGCAGTCGCACCTGGTTAAATTCCGGCGCGACGGGCGCAATATCCTCTACTCGCTCGCCGACGACCATGTCTACACCATGCTCAACCAGGGCATGAGCCACATCTGCGAATAACGACCAACCACGGTACCAGCGCGGCCTGCACCCAAGCCGCAGAAACAGGGAAAGGAACCCACCATGAAAAAGCAGTTCAAGCTCGACGAGATCGACTGCGCCAACTGCGCGCGTAAGCTTCAGGACGAGCTGGCCAAGCTCGATGGCGTCAAGTCCGTTTCGGTCAACTTTATGACCCAGAAGTTGACGCTCGAGGCCGACGACGCCGAGTTCGACGAGGTCCTTGACCGCGTCGTGGAGTTTACCGCCGACGCTGAGCCGGACTGCGAGATCATTCTCTAGCCTGCGCATACGCTGACCCGCAAGGCCGCGCTTGCCGCGGCCCTTGCTCGCGAAATTATATGAGCGTGTGTTCATACATTCAAATGGGAGGTTTGAATCATGGCAACCGCCGATCCCAAAAAGAAAAAGAAGAAGCGCAAGAAAAAAGAGTCACTCGAGCATAGGCGCAACCGTATCCTGGTAGCGCTAGGCATTTTTGCGGTGGTGTACGCCCTCGACGAGCTCGGTACCCTTACCGCCGCATTCGGCACCCCGGGTGACATCTACGCCAGCTTTGTGCTGTTCCTGGTACCGTTCCTAATTGCCGGCTACGACGTGCTCCAAAAGGCGTTCAATAACATCCGCCGCGGCAAGGCCTTCGACGAAAGCTTCCTCATGGCCGTCGCGACCATCGGCGCATTTGCCATGGTGCTCTTCCCCGACACCGACCCGCACATGGCCGAAGGCGCCGCTGTCATGCTGTTCTATCAGGTTGGCGAGCTGTTCCAGGCATACGCCGTGGGCAAGAGCCGCAAGTCGATCAGCGCCATGATGGACATCGCGCCCGACTACGCCAACGTCGAGCAAGCCGACGGCACGCTCGAGCAGGTCTTCCCTGATGACATCGCCGTCGGCACCGTCATCGTCATTAAGCCCGGCGAGCGCGTGCCCATCGACGGCGTCATCGTCGAAGGCGAGACACAGCTCGATACCGCCGCCCTTACCGGCGAGTCGGTCCCCCGCCCGGCCAAAACCGGAGACGATATCATCAGCGGCTGCATCAACATGACGGGTCTCATCCACGTGCGTACCACCAAGCCATTTGGCGAGTCCACCGTCGCGCGCGTCCTGGAGCTCGTAGAAAACGCCAGCGAAAAGAAGGCGCGTACCGAGAACTTCATCACGCGCTTTGCCCGCGTCTACACGCCCGCCGTCACCGGCGCCGCTGCGGTGCTCGCGCTCGGCGGTGGTCTGGTCACCGGCGCCTGGTCCGACTGGATCCTGCGCGGCCTGACCTTCCTGGTCGTCAGCTGCCCGTGCGCACTCGTGATCAGTGTGCCGTTGAGCTTCTTTGGCGGCATCGGCGGCGCGTCCAAGCTGGGCGTCCTCATCAAGGGCTCCAACTACCTCGAGACGCTCGCCGATGTGGACACCGTCGTCTTTGACAAGACCGGCACGCTCACCAACGGCTCCTTTTCGGTCGTGGCGGTACACCCCGAGACCGGCTATACCGAGCAGTCACTGCTTGAGGTCGCGGCCCTTGCCGAGTCGTTTTCCGATCACCCCATCGCACGGTCTATACGTGCCGCCTACCAGGGCGAGCTCGATCAGAATCGCGTGAGCGACTCCGCCAATGTCGCGGGTCACGGTTTCACGGCAACCATCGACGGCAAGCACGTCGTCGTCGGCAATGCCAAGATGCTTGCTGCGGCCGGTATCGACGCCCCCAATTGCGAGGTCGTCGGTACGATCCTCCATGTACTGGTCGATGACACGTACGCCGGCCATATCGTAATTGCCGACACCATAAAGACCGATGCCGAGCAAACGATTCGCGACTTGCACGCTGCCGGCGTCAAGCGCACCGTCATGCTCACGGGCGACCGCGAGGAGGTTGCAGCGTCTGTGACCAAGCAGCTGGGGCTCGACGAGTTCCACGCGCAGCTCATGCCAGGCGATAAGGTCGAGCGCGTCGAGGCATTGCTGGCGGCCGAATCGGGCAAGGGCAAGCTCGCCTTTGTCGGTGACGGCATCAACGATGCGCCCGTGCTCACCCGCGCCGACATTGGCATTGCCATGGGCGCCATGGGTTCCGACGCCGCAATTGAGGCTGCCGACGTCGTGCTCATGGACGATAAGCCGTCCAACATCGTCCGCGCGATCCGCGTGGCGCGCAAGACCATGACGATTGTTTGGCAGAACATCATCTTTGCGCTGGGCATTAAGTTGCTGATTCTGGTGCTCGCGGCGCTGGGCATCGCCAATATGTGGCTCGCCGTCTTTGGCGACGTGGGCGTGGCGATCATCGCCATCCTGAACGCCATGCGCGCGATGGGTGTCAAGAACCTGTAGCGTCCGTAGTCCCTCCGGCCGGGGCCGGGCTTGGTTTTGAAAACGTCCTCGCGCATGAGGCCCGCCTTTCCTGCTCCTGCGGA
>UQJV01000058.1 GCA_900541475.1 uncultured Collinsella sp. | reverse complement strand
AGACCTCACCAACTCGTTCTACTTCATCGAGGCCGGCACGCTCGTGGAAAAGATCAAGTCGTCCTCGCAGACGCTCAAGCAGGAATACCTCGATACATACGAGGGAGGTGAATGACATGAAACTATTTGAACAGCTGAAGTCCAATGCGTCGCGCATGGCTGTCTACGCCATCCTCGTGGCAACGGCTTTATGCGGAATCGCGGCACCCGTCTATGCGCTCAACGGGGAGAAAGGCGATGTCGAACCCGCGTACATGGCTTCGACGGCTAAGGACCGGTACAAAGCCTTCTCTGGAGACACGTTTTACGTAGCAGAGTACGACACGACCTACCGTCAGCTTCGCTACAACAAGGGCTACGACTATCTAGGCGCAGAGGCAATCAGCTATACGTCGGGTTGGTACCGCTCCAACTATGGACACATAACCCAGTTCAAGTGTAACTACCGTGTGTACAACTAAAGCAACCGGCCGGGACGAGGGGTGACGCAAAAGCGTCGCCCCTCGTTTTTAACCATGTCAACTGAACCTAGTTCAGTTTGGTTGATTTCCGATCTCAGCCGAACACATTGAGCGGAAAGGCCGTTCCCGCAGTCAGTCGAACGTCCCCGGGGCCCTTCTCAGGCCCCGGGGACGGCATTTTCCCAGTTGAAGGAACGGTGGAGATGTGTTTCGATGGGTCAGATTCGTGTCGTTCCGAAAAGACCGTGAACCTTTTGTGGGACGCTCGGCGCCGTGGTATCATAGCCGAGTTTGTTGTCTTGGTCGGAAACCAAGACGCCTTATGCGCTGATCGGTAACCAGCGCCTGACTAATAAGGAGTCCTACCATGAAGCAGGGTATCCATCCCCAGTATGTCGAGTGCACGGTGACGTGCTCCTGCGGCAACACCTTCAAGACGCACGCTACCGTGTCCGAGATGAAGGTCGAGCTTTGCAACGAGTGCCACCCGTTCTACACCGGCCAGCAGAAGTTCGTCGACACCGGTGGACGCGTCCAGCGCTTCGCCGACAAGTTCGGTGGCGCCGCTGCCGCCCAGCTCAAGAAGGCTGAGGAGGCCAAGGCTGCCAAGGCCGCCAAGGCCGCTGAGGCCGAGGCCGCTCGCAAGGCCGCCGCTGAGGCTAAGGCTGCCGAGAAGGCTAAGCGTGCCGCTAAGTTTGCCGAGGAGGCTGCCAAGCAGGCTGCCGAGGCTCCCGCAGAGGCTCCCGTCGAGGAGGCCGCTGCCGAGGCCGAGACCACCGAGGCTGCTGAGTAACTAGCTCGCCGAGCAAACACTCGCATTCATGGCTAAAGGACCGCGTATCCATCTGGGTGCGCGGCCCTTTTCTTTAATTGGCGCAAACGAACCCGTCCCCATGGCACCAAAATTGGTGCGAAGGGGACGGGTTCGTTTGCACCAAATGGCAGAGATGCAGCGTTTGCCCAGATAAAACCTGCCAAAATAAACCTGTCCCTTTTTGGCAGGTTGGTCGTAGTTATTACGTGGCGGTCGAGGTCGACCGTATAGGCCGCGCCTTGTTTGGCTAAAGTACATTTATCTGTGTTTAACTCGCTCAAGGCTGCATGGCGTGGGCGATGGCCAAAAAGGAAAACCACATGGGATTCATGTCAAAGCTGCTGTCCTTTGGATCCGATAAGGACCTCAAGCGCTACTACAAGATCGTTGACCAGATCAACGGTCTTGAGCCCCAGTTCGAGAAGATGACCGAGGAGGAACTCCGCGCCCAGACCGATAAGTTCCGCGAGCGATACGCCAACGGCGAGTCGCTCGATGACATGCTCCCCGAGGCTTTTGCCACCGTGCGTGAGGCTTCAAAGCGCATCACGGGCATGCGTCACTTTGACGTACAGCTCATCGGCGCCATGGCTCTGCACGAGGGTCACATCGCCGAGATGAAGACTGGCGAGGGCAAGACGCTCGTCTCCACGCTGGCCGGCTACCTCAACGCTATTGCCGGCAAGGGCGTGCACGTCGTTACCGTCAATGACTACCTGGCCAAGCGCGACTCCGAGTGGATGGGCCGTATCTATAAGTATTTGGGTATGACCGTCGGTCTGCTCCAGAACAACATGCCGCTCGAGCTCAAGCGTCCGGCCTACCAGGCAGACATCACCTACGGCACCAACTCCGAGTTCGGTTTCGACTACCTGCGCGACAACATGGTCACCCGCCCCGAGCAGCGCGTACAGCGCGGCCACAATTACGCCATCGTCGACGAGGTCGACTCCATCCTGATCGATGAGGCCAGAACGCCGCTCATCATCTCGGGTGCCGGCACCAAGTCCGCTAGCACCTACAAGGACTTCGCGCGTGCCGTGCGCGGCCTGGAGCGCGGTGAGGACGTGTCGCACGACATGCTCACCGCCACCGAGGATGTCGAGCCCACGGGCGACTACGTCATGGATGAGGCCAAGCACACCATCGCCGCCACCGAGCGCGGCCTTAAGAAGATTGAGCGCCGTCTGGGCATCGAGGACATCTACGCCGATCTCTCCGGCCAGCTGGTCAACCACCTGCAGCAGGCGCTGAAGGCCCAGTACATGTTCCACCGCGACAAGCAGTACGTGGTCACCAACGGCGAGGTCAAGATCGTCGACGAGTTCACCGGCCGCATCATGGAAGGCCGCCGCTACTCCGAGGGCCTGCATCAGGCCATCGAGGCCAAAGAGGGCGTGCTCGTGCGCGAGGAGAACCAGACCCTTGCCACCATCACCCTGCAGAACTACTTCCGTCTGTATGACAAGCTCTCCGGCATGACCGGTACGGCACTCACCGAGGATGCCGAGTTCCGCGAGATTTACAAGCTGCCCGTCGAGGTCATCCCCTCCAACAAGCCCGTTCAGCGTGTTGACCACGAGGACCTGGTGTACCGCACCATCCAGGCCAAGTACAACGCCGTTGCCGACGACGTCGAGCGACGTCACGCCAAGGGCCAGCCGGTCCTGGTGGGCACCGTCTCCATCGAAAGCTCCGAGAAGCTGTCGGCCGCCCTTACCAAGCGCGGCATCGCGCACGAGGTCCTCAACGCTAAGCATCACGAGCGCGAGGCTCATATCGTTGCCCAGGCCGGACGCTACGGCGCCGTGACCATCGCTACCAACATGGCCGGTCGTGGTACCGACATCCTGCTGGGCGGCAACCCCGACGAGCTGGTGCGCGAGCGCCTTGAGTACGAGGGCCTGACCATGGAGGACGTGACGCCCGAGCAGCTCGAGCAGTTTAACGCCGAGGCCAAGGAGACCTGCAAGGCCGAGCGCGAGCGCGTGCTTGCCGCCGGCGGCCTGACCGTTATCGGCACCGAGCGCCATGAGTCCCGTCGTATCGACAACCAGCTGCGCGGCCGCTCCGGCCGTCAGGGCGATCCGGGCGAGACCCAGTTCTACCTGTCGCTCGAGGACGACCTCATGCGCCTGTTCGGCGGCGACAAGATGGACCGCGTCTCCAAGATGATGGTCACCGCTGACATGGGCGACGACATGCCCATCCAGCACAAGATCATCTCCAAGGCCGTCGAGAGCGCCCAGCACAAGGTCGAGAGCATTAACTTCTCCATGCGCAAGAGCGTTCTTGAGTACGACGACGTCATGAACAAGCAGCGCCAGGTCATCTACGCCGAGCGTAACAAGATTCTGGACGGCAAGGACCTGACCGACCACATCACCGAGGTCATGCACGACACCGTGTACCGCTGCGTGCAGGAGTTCTGCACCAAGGACAGCCACGATGGCGAGCGCGATCTCGAGGGCCTGCGCAAGTGGGTCGTGGAGCTGACCGGCCATATCGATACCCCTCAGTTCCCCGACGAGGACTTTGAAGCCCTGGCCGCCGATGTCTTGGCCTATGTTGAGAAGTGCTACAACATGAAGGCCGAGCGCCTGGGCGAGGACTTGATGCGCGAGCTCAATACCCAGGTCATGCTGCGCGTCATCGATACGCGTTGGATGAACTACCTGCAGGAGATGGACTACCTCAAGACCGGTATCGGCCTGCGCGGCTTTGGCCAGCGCGACCCGCTGGTTGAGTATAAGACCGAGGCCTACGGCGCGTTCCAGATGCTCGTCGATACCATGTACGAGGATTACCTGCGCACTGTTCTGCGCATTGAGCTCAAAGCTGCCCCGCGGGCTGTGGAGCACAAGGAGGACCCCGCCCTTAAGGGTGCGCACTTCTCTGGTCCCGCCGAGGTCGATGGCGACAACAGCGATTCAGTGCTGCGCAAGCAGGCTCAGGTGCAGGCCCGCACCGCCGTCCAGGGTGGTCCGGCTGCCGTTAACAACGGTGGCAAGGTGACGACCTACCGCAAGTCCGAGAGCGATGACCCTTATGTCAACGTGGGCCGCAACGAACTGTGTCCTTGCGGTAGCGGTAAGAAGTTTAAGTACTGCCACGGCAGGAATCGTTAATGACCGAGACTCTAGAGGTAACGCCCGCCGAGTTGGACGCATTTGCGGACCGACTCGGCGAGGTCGAGTCGTATCTCCATTTGGACGAGAAGCGCACCCGCGTAACGGAGCTCGAGGCCAAAAGCGTCGCCCCGGGCTTTTGGGACGACGCCGATGCCGCTCGCGCCACGATGGAGGAGATTGCACGCGCCAAGGAGGACATCGCCGCTGTGGATACGGCACGCGGTGAGCTTTCCGATGCTCGTGCCGCGTTGGAGCTTGCCGAGGAAATGGGCGATGACCCCGATGCCGCTGCGCTGCGTGAGGAGGCTGCCGCCACGGCGGAGCGCCTATCCCGCGCCATCGACGAGCTTGAGCTTTCGAGCTGGTTTACCGGGGAGTTCGACCATGGCGACGCGATTGTGACCATCAAGCCCGGACAGGGTGGCTTGGAGGCCCAGGACTGGACTTTCATGCTCTTTAAGATGTACATGAAGTACTGCCAGCGCCGCGGTTGGAAGGTCACCATCAACGATTGCCCCGCGGCCGAGGTCATCGGCATCGATCGCGCGACCTTTACCGTCGAAGGCAAGGACGCCTTTGGCATGCTTCGTGCCGAGGCCGGAGTTCACCGCCTGGTGCGCATTAGCCCCACCGACGACAAGAAGCGCCGACAGACTACGTTTGCCGGCGTCGAGGTCATTCCGGTGCTACCCGACGATATCGATATCGAGATTAATCCCGATGACATTCGCGTCGACGTGTACCATGCAAGCGGCCCGGGTGGCCAGGGTGTCAACACCACCGACTCCGCCGTGCGCGTGACGCATTTCCCCAGCGGTATTGTGGTCACGTGTCAAAACGAGCGAAGCCAGATTCAAAACAAGGCTGCGTGCATGCAGATCCTCAAGGCGCGTCTGTACGAGATTGAGCTCGAAAAGCGCGCCGAGGCCCTGGATGAGATTCGCGGACCCAAGACCACAATTGGTTTTGGCAACCAGATCCGCAGCTACGTGCTCTACCCGTACCAGATGGTTAAGGACCTGCGCACGGGTGTGGAGACCAGCAACGTCGAGGCAGTTCTTGACGACGGCGATCTGGATCCGTTTGTAATTGGCTATCACCGTTGGGCTACCGGCAACGCTGACGCGGAGACCCCGTCTGCCTAAACCGCTCGGTTTGTGTGGAAATGGATAAAACCCTCCGAGCGGGGTGGTTTTGTATCCAGAACATACCCTGCACAGGGGTGGTTTTTGTTGGGCGAATCGGTAGAATCGAATACAAGAAGAAGTTCAAAGCGCATCCGATGGGGTGCGCTTTTTTGAGGGAGGCAGCATGGCATATCGTCTGGACATCAAGCGCATTCTTTCGATGAACTTCTTTCACGATCTGCCCCAGATTATGTTGGGGTGTGCCTTGGCCGCCATCGCGACCGACCTGTTTTTGATTCCCAACGGGCTTGCCGCCGGTGGCGTTACGGGCCTTGCGACGATTATCCAGGCGGTCGGCGCAGCGCGAGGCGTGTCGCTTCCCGTCGGCATCCAGACCATCGTGATGAATGCCTTGCTGTTGCTGATCGTTATGCGCGAGGGCGGCATGTTCTACGTGGTGCAGACAGCGACGGGCTTTGTGCTGCTGGGCTTTTTTACCGATCTGTTTGCCCCGTTTGTAGCGCCTCTGGCAGATGCGGACCTGATGCTTCCCGCTATGTGGGGCGGCATTATTACGGGTATCGGTTACGGCATGGTGTTGCGCGCCGGCGCCAACACCGGCGGCTCGGACACGATTGGCCAAATCATCTCGCGTAACACCTCGCTGCCGGTGGGCTCGACCGTCATGGCAATCGACGTTGCCGTATGCGCGGCATCGGCTCCGGTCTTCTCGCTCGAAAATGCTCTGTATGCAGGACTATCGATGGTGATCAGCGGCTATGTGATCGATGCCGTGGTCGATGGCGGCAATAAGCGTCGTATGGTGCTCATCATCTCGGACAATTTCCCCGATATCGCGGCCGACATCATGTATGGTCTGGGACGCGGCTGCACCAAGTTTAGGGCGACCGGTATGTATTCGGGCATCGAGAAGCCGGTGATCATGGTGATCGTTAGCCGTCGAGAGCTCAACACCCTTAAAACAATCGTGCGCGAGCGCGATCCTCACGCCATTGTGACGGTCGCCGACGTTACGGAAGCCTTCGGTGAGGGATTCAAGGACATTAACGCGTAGGCTGAATTTCTGTTTGCGGACATGATCCGTTTTCCTCCGTCCCCAAGGGATCAGGTGATTCGTAGGGGACGGCAGGATTGCGGATCATTTTTGTGCCGGGGCGAGAGGCAGCCACCGCATCCAAAAGACGTTCACATTGATAAACCGTTTCATCAGCGGTTCTGCCTGCTAAATTGTTCAAATAATGATAAAAACTCTGGTAAAGCCATCAGTTTCCAGCATAATGAATGACGTACGTGCATTGCGGCTGTGTTGGGATTACCTTCGGTGCCGTGCGCATCTTGTCTTAAGAGGATGAAAGGAAGGCACAATGAGCGACGAAGAGCTCAAAAAGGTTGCCAACGAGGTAAGGAAGGGCATCGTCACCGGCGTGCACGCTGCCAAGTCTGGCCATCCGGGCGGTTCGCTCGGCGCCGCCGACATCATGACCTATCTGTACTTTGAGGAAATGAACGTCGACCCGGCCGATCCCCGCAAGGCCAATCGCGACCGTTTTGTGCTCTCCAAGGGCCATTGTGCTCCGGGCCTGTACGCCGTGCTCGCCGAGCGCGGATTCTTCCCCAAGGAGGACCTCGAGACGCTGCGCCATATCGGCAGCCACCTGCAGGGTCATCCCAACATGAACGACACCCCGGGCGTCGACATGTCCACCGGCTCGCTCGGCCAGGGCATCTCCGCCGCCGTGGGCATGGCCGTCGCCGCCAAGCACTGGGGCGATACTTACCGCACGTACGCCCTGCTGGGCGATGGCGAGAGCGAGGAGGGCCAGGTCTGGGAGGCCGCCATGTTTGCCGGCAACCAGCAGCTCGACAACCTCTGCGTGATTGTTGACCACAATGGCCTGCAGATCGATGGCCCCGTCGAGGAGGTCAACGACCCCATGCCGCTGGCAGACAAGTTCCGCGCCTTTAAGTTCCACGTGGTGGAGCTTGCCGACGGCAACGACTTCGATCAGATCCGCGCCGCCTTTGCCGAGGCCCGCGCCACCAAGGGTCAGCCTACCGCCATTATCGCCGAGACCACAAAGGGCAAGGGCGTCTCCTTTATGGAAAACCAGGTGGGCTGGCACGGTAAGGCCCCCAACGATGAACAGTTTGAGCAGGCCATGGCAGAGCTCACGGCCGCCGGAGAGGAGCTCTAGGATGGCAGATGTCAAGAAAATCGCCACGCGCGTAAGCTACGGCGAGGCCCTCGTCGAGCTCGCCAACGAGCACGATGACTTTGTGGTCCTCGACGCCGACCTGGCCGCCGCCACGCAGACCGGCAAGTTCAAGGCAGCCCGCCCCGACCGCTTTTTCGATGTGGGCATTGCCGAGAGCAACCTGATGGGTGTTGCCGCCGGCATCGCAACCACCGGCCGCGTTGCCTTCGCGAGCACCTTTGCCATGTTTGCCGCCGGCCGCGCCTTTGAGCAGGTCCGCAATTCCATCGGTTACCCGCACCTCAACGTCAAGATCGGTGCCACACACGCCGGTATCTCGGTGGGCGAGGATGGCGCCACGCACCAGTGCTGCGAGGATATCGCCCTTATGCGCGTTATCCCCGGCATGACCGTGATCGTTCCCGCTGACGACGTAGAGGCCCGCGCCGTGACGCGCGCCGCCTACGAGTGCGACGGCCCTGTGTACATGCGCTTTGCCCGTCTGGCCTCGCCGGTCATCAACGACCCCGAGACCTATAAGTTCGAGCTGGGCCGCGGTATCGTCATGCGCGAGGGCGCCGACGTGACCATCGTCGCCTGCGGTCTGATGGTCGGCGAGGCCCTCGAGGCCGCTGAGCAGCTTGCTGCCGAGGGCATCGATGCCGAGGTCATCAACATGCACACCATCAAGCCCATCGATGCCGACCTGATTGTCAAGAGCGCCACCAAGACCGGCCACGTCGTGACCGTCGAGGAGCACTCCGTGATCGGCGGCCTGGGCAGCGCCGTCGCCGACGTCCTGTGCGAGCAGTGCCCGACGCCGCTCAAGAAGATCGGCGTCAACGACACGTTCGGCGAGTCCGGCCCGGGCGCCGAGCTCCTGCACAAGTACGGCCTGGACGCCGCCAACATCGTGGCGACCACCAAGGAGTTCTTGGCATAAGGCAAGGCGGATCTCAAGGACTGCTTCGCCGGAACTATAAAACTGCTTCGCCAGTACTATGGAAACCCGGCAGGGGCGCTCTCTTGGAGAGCGCCCCTGTTTCAGTTGCGGTGAAATAAGGACTGTTTTGCCAGCCTAAAGGCTCAACTAATCCGTATTTCACCGCAACTTTCGAAGGCGTTCCCGCTTGTGTTGGCGCCGCCACGTCGACCGATTGCCGCTTGGCACAGTGCGGCAACATCGGGGGCGTCGTCGCCTTTATATGTCATGGCGAGTAGGGCGGCATCATAGATTTCGTCATTGGTTACATCGGCGGCATCAATGGGGCAGAAGGTGAGAATCGAATCCTGTTCTGCAAGTTCGGCCAGATGGGGGTGCGGACAGAAAGTTGGACCGCGGGGCGGTCCGGACTGGAGGTTCGCATG
>UQJV01000057.1 GCA_900541475.1 uncultured Collinsella sp. | reverse complement strand
GATATCCGCCATGATATCCTCATTGATCTGGCGGCCATCGGTGTAGTACTGAGCCTAAGAAAGCCGCCCGCCCCAAGCCCGCCGAGCCCACGCCGAGCCGTGACGAGATGACCTTTGCCCAGCGCATGGTCACCTCCAAGGAGCCCACGGGCGAGAATGAGATCCCCGGCATGGCTCCGGCTCAAAAAATCATCATCGTGCTCGCCTTGGTCGCATTTGTCGTCTTTATGGGCTACACGATTTTGACCAGTATGGGTCTGCTCTAGCCGATTCGCGCTGGGCGCCATGCCTGAACACTCTGCCTTGTCCAACCCTCAACTTCTGCACAACGCATCCGAAAGGTCGCCCCATGGCTTTGACCGACATCTCGCATCCCACCGACATTGCAATGCTCACCGATCTGTACGAGCTCACTATGGCCCAGGGCCTGTGGGAGAGCGGCAAGGCCAATGAGCAGGGTTGTTTTACCGCGTTTTACCGCGACCATCCCTTTGGTAGCGCCTACGCCGTCATGTGCGGTACCGCCGAGCTGCCCGAGCTGGTCGAGAACCTACGCTTTACGTCCGAGGACATCGAGTACCTCGCCTCGCTTCAGGCTCCCGCCGGCGGTGCGATGTTTAAACCCGCATTCCTCGACTACCTGCGCAACTTCCGCGCGCACGTGAACATTGACGCCGTGCCCGAGGGCGAGCTCGTCTTTCCGCGCGAGCCCATGGTGCGCGTCACCGGGCCGGCGCTGGAGTGCCAGCTGCTCGAGACGGCGCTGCTGAACATCGTCGGCTTCCAGACGCTCGTCGCCACCAAGACGGCACGCGTGGTGTTGGCGGCGGACGGCCGTCCCGTGGCCGAGTTTGGCCTGCGCCGCGCCCAGGGTCCCGATGGCGGCCTGGCCGTCGCGCGCGCGAGCTACGTTGCCGGCTGTTCCTCTACGTCCAATGTGCTCGCCGGGCGCCGCTACGGTATTCCCGTCTTTGGCACGCATGCGCACAGCTGGGTGATGAGCTTCGATTCCGAGCTCGAGGCCTTCCGTGCCTTTGCCAAGTCGAGCCCCAAGAACTGTACGCTGCTCATCGACACCTACGATGTGCGCGAGGGCTGCGAGCATGCCATTACGGTTGCCAAGGAGATGGAGGCGGTGGGCGAGCGTCTATCGGCCATTCGCATCGACTCGGGCGACCTCGCTAAACTCTCCAAGTATGTGCGCGGCCGTTTTGATGCCGAGGGCTTGCCCTATGTGGGGATCTCGGTTTCCAACGATCTGGACGAGTACACGATCCAGTCGCTGCTCGACCAGGGTGCGCCCATCGATAGCTTTGGCGTGGGAACCAAGCTCGCGACCTGCTATGACCAGCCGGCGCTGGGCGGCGTGTACAAGCTTTCCGCCCGCCGTGCGAGCGAGGCGGACCCTTGGACGCCGGTGGTCAAGCTCTCCGAGCAGCCCTACAAGCGCACGATCCCGGGCGTGCAGCGCGTGCGCCGCTATTACGACGGCTTTGGCGGCCCGATCTGCGACATGATCTATGACGAGGACCATCTGGCGGGCGAGGGCGCCGCGCGCGGCAATACCCTCGTGGCCGTGAACGATGCCGCCCTGGTGACCGATGTGTCCGAGCTCGAGTATCGCGAGCTGCTGGTGCCGATCGTGCGCGATGGCAGTGCTGTTGCCCCGCGCGAGAGTATCGAGGATGCACGCGAGCGTTGCGCCTGGGCGCTTGACCATCTGGATCCGGTCTACAAGCGCTTCCTGTATCCGCAGACCTATGTGGTGGGCATGGAGCAGGGCCTGGCACAGGTGCGCGACGAGCTCGTGCGCAAGAACATGGCCGCGGCTTCTGCCTTCCCCTGGGCTCACTAATGAAATGATCCCTTGGGGACGGAGGAAAACGGATCATTTTCTCGCCCGCCCGCTCAACATTCGATTGGTTTGACGTATGACGACTTCCTATAAAACGATGGTGGTAAAGATCGGTTCGTCCACGGTGGTGGGCGCCGATGGCAAGGTCAACCGCGCCTTTATCGGCGGGCTTGCCGATCAGGCCGCGGCCCTGCGCAAGCTCGGCTGGCGTCTGGTCGTGGTGAGTTCGGGCGCTATCGCCTGTGGCTATCCCGTGCTGGGCTTCGACCGCAAGCCGGTCGGTGACCTGCCGAGCCTGCAGGCCTGCGCCTCGGCCGGTCAGTGCATCATCTCGTCGGCCTACGACGAGGAGTTCCATGCACGGGATCTGCTCACCTCGCTCGTGCTGCTTACGCGTCACGACACGGCGCGTCGCACGTCCTATCTGCACGCGCGTGACGCCCTGCTGCGCCTGGTGGAGCTGGGCGTGGTGCCGGTCGTCAACGAAAACGACACCGTTACCGTCGACGAGATCAAGTTTGGCGACAACGACACGCTGGCGGCGCTTGTAAGCTGCCTGGTTTCTGCCGACCTGTGCGTGACGCTGTCCGACATCGACGGCCTCTATACCGCCAATCCGCATGAGGACCCGACGGCCGAGTTTGTCCCGGTCGTGCATAAGATCGATGCCAAGATCATTGCCTCGGCGGGCGATTCTTCGACCTCGGTGGGTACGGGCGGCATGATCACCAAGATTCGCGCTAGCCGCATTTTGATGACGGCCGGCATTCAGAGCGTGATTTGCTCGGGCGAGGAGCCCGATGCGCTCGTGCGTCTGGCCCGCGGCGAGAGCGTGGGCACGCTGTTCGACCCGCCGGCGGAGCGCCTGGATATTGCGCCCCGTAAGCTGTGGATCGCGCTGGGCGACAAGGCCCACGGCTCGGTGACAGTCGATGATGGTGCCGCGAAGGCGCTGGTCAGCCACGGGTCATCCCTGCTTGCGGTGGGTATTCGTGAGGTCGATGGCGCGTTTGCCGAGGGCGATGTGCTCGACGTATGCGACCCGAGCGGCATGGTCATCGCCCGCGGTATCGCCGAGGCCGATTCGGACGTGCTGGAGCTTGCAGCCGGACGTCGCCAGGACCAAATCGCCAGCAACCGACTGCTGGCAGACCTGGCCGAAAAGCCTGCGATACACAGGGACAATCTAATCGTCTTCGCCTAACCAATTGACGCTGCAAACGCCCCTAAGCGGCAATCTGACGTTCAATCGTCGGGCATGACCAAAAGGTCAATGCCCTCCTCTTTCACGTCACCTTGCTCGCTTAGGGGCGTTTTCGCTTTCCGTTCTCTACCTGCGGCATTGTCGTTGCCGGCACTTGTTCGGCACTTGGGGACGTTCCTTTTGTGCCGGCAGTTGGGGACATTCCTTTGCTAGAAGATCTGGCGCAGGTCTCCGCGGTTGAGGGCTTCGTCGAAGAGGTGCTTGAACACCACGCTGCCGTGCAGGCCATCGTGCTCAAACTCGTTGGTCACCCAGGCATGCGAGTTGCCCACGCGGCTGAGCGTATCGAGCTGCAGGCCCGAATCCACGTACATGTCGTCGAAGTACACTGCGGCCTGGAGCGGCACCTCGTTGCAGGCTAGGCGCTGCGGGTCGTAGATCTTGTCCCAGCTGGTGTCTTCCATCAGCAGGTCCATCGCGGGCTTGAAGGGCTTGAGCTCGGGCATCTGCTCAAACATCCACGGGAACATGGCCTCGCCGGTAAACATGAGCGGGCGCGCGAGCGTGTCGAACTCGGCGCGGTGCGCCTTCTCTTCTGCCGCGGCCCAGTGGATGGGCATGGTGTCGCCGTCGGCGTAGATGAACTCCTGCAGCGTCCAGTACAGCGGGTTTGTACGCGTGTTGGTGCGTTCGAAGGCGCGCACCAAAAAGCTGTCGGATACTGAGGAACCGCAGCTCAGCGTACCGTCACCATCAACAAACGCGTGGTCGATAATCCAGTGCATGCGCTCAAAGCTCGGCTTCATGCCAAAGTCGCTGCCCATGAGTTGCAGGCGTTCGACCGTCATCGGCGAGCCGTCGGGCAACGCGGGCTTTTGCTCCTCGATCGCATCGGCCAGCGCCGCCACGCGCTCAACGTCGGCGGGGTAGCGGTCGTAATACTGCTGGGTCTTGGCCGCCATGCGCGGGAAGGTGTGCGCGTAGACCTCGCTGGCTCTCGCCGGCACGTGCGGAATGCCGCCGCAGGTAAAGCTTGCCGTTACGCCCTCGGGGAAAAGCGATAGATAGCTCAACGTCAAAAAGCCGCCGTAGCTCTGCCCGAGTGTGGCCCAGGGCTTGCCGCCAAAGCCCACCAGGCGTAGGTACTCAAAATCGCGCACAATGGAGCTGGCGAGGTGGCGCTTGAGGAAGTCTGCCTGCGAGCGGGCCGCATCGGCTCCTGCTGCCTCGGCGCGATCGCCCAGAGCCGCGATCGTACGCCCGTCAACACAGCTGCTGCGCCCGGTGCCGCGCTGGTCGGGCAGCACGACGCGGAAATGCTTGACGGCCTCCTCGATCCAGCCATCGCTTGTGGGCGACAGTGGACGCGGGCTTTCGCCGCCGGGGCCGCCCTGCAAAAAGAGGAGGAGCGGCAGGTCGTCGTTGATACGGTCGGGCGCGCAGACCACGCGGTAGAAGAGCTTGATGCTCTCGGGTGCACCGGCGATTGGCGCTGGCATGGCGCCACGGCGCATGGTGCTGCCGACCGCCAAAAGCATGGGTTCCAGGCCACGCCAGTCGAGGGGGACATCGATGCTGTGATCCTCGACATACAGGCCGGGGACGTGGTACGAAGTGATGAGCGCCATGTGATGCTTCCATTCGTTGCGGTGTTTCGGGTTGACCAATTCTACCGCCGTCGGCGAGGATGCGTGCAAATCGGCTACCATGGTGGGCAAACATCTAAGAGAAAGGGCCGTCTATGTCGGTCGATATAGCCACCTACGTTCACGATCTTGCCGTTGAGGCCAAGGCCGCTTCGGGCGCGCTTGCCACGGCGAGCGATGCCCGGCGCCAGGAGGCCGTGCGTGGCATGGCCGCGGCGCTGCGCGACGGCGTCGATTCCATCGTTGCCGCCAACGAGCTCGATATGTCCGCCGCGCGTGATGCAGGCACCTCGGCTGGCCTGCTCGATCGCCTGTTGCTGACGCCCGAGCGCGTCGAGAGTATGGCCGCCGGTTTGGAGAAGCTTGCCGAGCTGCCCGATCCCGTCGGCCGCGTGCTCGATCACCGCGTGCTTGCAAGCGGTGTGGACCTGACCCGCGTGAGTGTGCCACTGGGCCTGGTCGCCATGGTGTATGAGGCCCGTCCCAACGTGACGGCCGATGCTGCGGGCATCTGCATCCGCACCGGCAACGCCTGCATTCTGCGCGGCGGTTCGCTGGCCTATCACTCGTGCGCCATGATTACCGAGCTGCTGGCCGATGCCCTCGAGGCGCAGGGCTTCCCGCGCGAGGCCGTCTCGATGATCGAGTCCACCGACCGCGAGGCCACCGGCGAGCTCATGAAGCTCCGCGGCATCGTCGACGTGCTCATTCCGCGCGGCGGCGCGGGCCTGATCCAGCGCTGCGTTCGTGAGTCGCTTGTACCGGTGATCGAGACGGGCACGGGAAACTGCCACATCTACGTGCATGAATCCGCCGACTTCGATAAGGCTCTCAACATTATCGTTAATGCCAAGACCCAGCGCGTGGGCGTGTGCAATGCCGCTGAGTCGCTGCTGGTCGACCGCGCCGTGGCAGATTCGTTTTTGCCGGCGGCCGTGGCCGTGCTGCACGACCACGGAGTGCTGATTCACGGTGACGAGGCCACGTGCGCCGCATGCGCCGATGCCGGTCTTGCCGGGGGCGATGACTTTGTTGCCGCGACCGAGGAGGATTGGGGCCGTGAGTATCTGGCGCTCGAGATGAGCGTGAAGGTCGTGGCGAACGAGGACGAGGCCATCGCGCACATCAACCGCTACGGCACCATGCATTCCGAGGCCATCATCGCCGAGGACACGGATGCCTGCGAGCGCTTCCTGGATAAGATCGATGCCTCGGCTGTGTATGCCAACGCCAGCACGCGCTTTACCGACGGCGGCGAGTTTGGTCTGGGCGCCGAGATTGGCATCTCGACCCAAAAGCTCCATGCCCGCGGACCCTTTGCCGCCGAGGCCCTCACTACCTACAAATACAAGCTCCGCGGCACCGGCCAGGTCCGCCCCTAAACCTCTCGTAAACGAAAAACCACCACAAAGGTGCCTGTCCCCTTTGTGGTGGTTATAGGTGGCGTGGGCGGTTAGGCCTGGAAGGTATCGCGGTCGGGCGCGAAGGACTGCATGGCCGCGATGGTGCGGTCGAAAAGCTCAGGGAGCTCCCAGCCCAGCATCTCGGCGCCCTGCGAAATCACGTCGCGTGAGCAGCCGGCGGCAAAGCGCTTGTCCTTGAACTTTTTCTTGAGCGACTTAGTCGTAAAGTCCATGACGCTCTTGCTCGGACGCATGATCACGGCAGCACCGATCAGGCCGGTGAGCTCGTCGCAGGCAAACAGGATCTTTTCCATCTGTAGCTCGGGCTTGGGCAGCGAGCTGTTGAAATCGGACGTGTGCGTCTGAATAGCGCGAATGAGCTCGGGCGATGCGCCCTCGCCCTCGAGAATCTCGGCCGCATAGATGGTGTGGTTCATGGGGTCGTCCTCATGCTCCTCCCAATCCAAGTCGTGCAGCAGGCCGACGATGCCCCAAAACTCCTCGTTCTCGGGGTCGAACTCGCGCGCAAAGTAGCGCATGGTGCCCTCGACTGTTTCGCCGTGGGTGATGTGGAACGGGTCCTTGTTGTGCTCGTTGAGCAATTCGAACGCACGGTCCCGGGTGATTCCGGCGGAAAGCAGCTCTGCCATAAAAGACTCCTTGTGCTCGTAGGTATCGCTAAGAATGAATACTACTAGAACGACTAGAACGAAAAACCACCACAAAGGTGCCTGTCCCCTTTGTGGTGGTTTTGGCGTGGCCAGGTTAGTTGAGGGCGGCTTGGGCCAGGCGGGCTTCGGCGGCCTCTTCGGTGACGCCCAGGGCCACGGCGAACTCCTCGATGGAGCGGCGCTTGGCCTCCTTGAGTATGCGCATGTAGTAGGAGCTGGGCTTTTTATCTGCTTCCTCGGCCTGGCGAATACGGTGCATCATGGTTTTTGCCACGCGAACCGTCTCGGGCGCGCCCAGCTTGAGCTGCTGCTTAAAGTGCGTCTCCTCGAGCGAGCTATTGCGCTCGGTAAAGGTGTCGCACTCCAGCTCATCGTAGTGGCTCAGCAGGTGCTCGGCATCTTGCTGGGAGATGGCGGCATGCAGACGGTCGGCCTGCGTCACGGGGTACATGAGAATCGTCTGAGCATGTCCCTGCTTGGTCTCGAGCAGCAACATGGGCTGCGGCGTGTCGTCCCTAAAACCGACGACGGTGCAGACTCCCTGACCCGGATGAATGACGTGTTGACCGATTGAGAACATGCTACCTCCAACTTATACGAATTTACGTATGTTAAGAATACCACGCTGACGTGCGCAAACCATTACTTTATGCAGGAAAAGCACACAACTCCGATAGGTAAGAGTATTCGATATTCCGAGTGGCTCATGCAGATGTTTATGCATTTTCGGCTGGCGCACAATCAGCAGGCAGACCGCCATCTTTGAGTGACCCTGCGCCAACTGTAGTCAATTTTGTGCATATGCAATATCGATTGACTTTACCCTACGACAGTAGTTACCGCTTGTGATAGAGTGCTACAAACTCTGGCTTTTGCCCTACGAGTGACCAAGAGCTCGGGGGCTTTAACACAAGGAGGATCTATGCCCGAGAAGATTGAAGAGCTGGTACGCGCTGCGCTTGCTGCGGCCCAGGAGGCCGGCGACCTTTCCGCATTTGAACTTGACGATTGCGCTATCGAGCGACCGGCTGATACTTCTCATGGCGAGTGGACCTCCACCATGGCCCTGAAGTCCGCCAAGCTGGCTCACTGCGCCCCGCGCAAGATCGCCGAGGCCGTCGTCGCCCATATGCCCGAGGATCCCGCGATCGAGAAGGTCGAGATCGCCGGCCCTGGCTTCATCAACTTCTACCTCTCCGTTGCCGTCAAGAACGCCATCTTTGGCGAGGCCCGCGAGAAGGGTATGGACTTCGCTAAGTCCAACGTCGGTGGCGGCCTGAAGACCCAGGTCGAGTTCGTCTCCGCCAACCCCGTCGGCCCCATGCACATCGGTCATGGCCGCTGGGCCGCTCTGGGCGACTCCCTTTGCCGTGTTATGGACCACGCCGGTTACGTCATCCAGCGTGAGTTTTACATCAACGACCACGGCTCTCAGATGAACACTTTCGGTAACTCCATCAGCACGCGCTATATGCAGCTTGCCGACATCATCGCCAAGCAGGGCGTGGATATCGACGAGGCTCACAAGCTGCTGATCGCCGACCGCGACGCCTTTGTTGCCGACGAGAACGACGAGCACCCCGAGACCCATCCGTATCAGGACAACTTTGCCGAGACCCTGGGCAAGGACTCTTACGGCGGCGATTACATCATCGACGAGGCCGCTGAGTTCTGGCGCACCGACGGCGACAAGTGGGTCGAGGCCGATCCGCAGGAGCGCATGGAGAGCTTCCGTGAGCGCGGCTATGTGAAGATGGTCGACAACATGCGCGACCTCTGCCACGCCGTCAATTGCGACTTCGACCGCTGGTTCTCCGAGCGCTCGCTGTATGTGAAGGACACCGAGGGCGAGACCGCCGGCACCTCCGCCGTCGACCGCGCTTTCGAGAAGCTCGACAAGATGGGCTACCTCTACACCAAGGACGGTGCCCTGTGGTTCCGCTCCACCGACCTGGGCGACGACAAGGACCGCGTCCTGATCAAGTCCGATGGCGAGTACACCTACTTCGCCTCCGACGTTGCCTATCACTGGGATAAGTTCCAGCGCGTCGACCACGTCATCGACATCTGGGGCGCCGACCACCACGGCTACATCGAGCGCGTCCGCTGCGTCTGCGACGCTCTTGGCTATCCCGGCAAGTTTGAGGTTCTGCTGGGCCAGCTCGTCAATCTGCTGCGCAACGGCAAGCCCGTCCGTATGTCCAAGCGCAAGGGCACCATGGTGACCCTGCAGGAGCTCGTCGACGAGGTCGGCTCCGACGCCGCTCGCTACACGCTCATCTCCAAGAGCTCCAACCAGATGGTCGACTTCGATATCGAGGCCGTCAAGAAGCGCGACAACTCCAACCCGGTGTACTATGTGCAGTACGCTCACGCTCGCGTGTGCTCCATCCTGCGTCGTGCCGCAGACGTTACCGCCGAGCAGGCCGCTGAGATGGGCATGAAGGCCGTCGCCGCCAAGGCCATCGGTGAGAACGTCGATTACTCTCTGCTGACCGACCCGACCGAGCTCGCCCTTTCGCGTAAGCTCAACGAGCTCACCGACCTCATCGCCAGCTGCGCTCGCGATCGTGCCCCGTTCCGCCTGACTCACTTTGCCGAGGAGCTCGCCGGCGACTTCCACAGCTTCTACGCCGCCTGCCAGGTTCTGCCGAGCGAGGGCCGTCCCGTCGACCCCGAGCTCTCGCGCGCCCGTCTGGCCGCCTGCGACGCTGTCCGCGTGACGCTCGCCCTGGTGCTCACCCTTGTTGGCGTGACTGCTCCCGAGCAGATGTAAGCGCTGGCCGTTTGACTGCGCGGGCTTGGTTTAACTGAGCCTTGAAAGCCCGATCTCCCATGCTGAACTGCCTCCCATTTCTTGGACATGAGAAATGGGAGGCTTTCTTTATGCGCG
>UQJV01000056.1 GCA_900541475.1 uncultured Collinsella sp. | reverse complement strand
GAGCCGCGCCGTGAGAAAGAGCCCTGCGGGAATCATCCACGCCACGGTCACCGTGTTGACGAGCGCGCAGAGGAGCATCGTGAGCGTGCCCGCGGCCGTGAGGCCCTGCGAGGTGAACGCCGATCCCGCAAGGTAGATGCCGAAGACCACGAGGTTCGAGAGCGTGCAGAGCGCGAGGCACCAGAGCGCCTTGGCCCACCAGGCGCGCCCGAGCGGGAAGCCCAGGCCCAGAAGCCCCCGCATCCGCGTGCGAGCGTCCGCCCGCGCGACGCACGCCACCACGAGCGAGAGAGACACGGGCAGGAAGAGCGCGTACCAGTAGTTCCACGCGCTGAAGATCTGCACGCCCCGGTAGGGCATCGCGCCGAGCAGCGGCATCGGCAGCGCCATGAGCACGGCCAGGCGAACCGGTGCCGCGTGGCGCGACTTCAGGGCCTCGGCGCGCAGACCCGCGAGCAGGCCGCCTTTCTCGCCCGTCATGCCGCCACCTCCCCGCGTGCTCGTCGCCCTTCCCGGCAGAAGCTCATGAAGAGTTCCTCGAGGTCCTGCCCGGGCCGAAGCGCATCCTCGTAGGCGAGGCGCCCCCCGCAGATGATGCCGATGGTGTCCGCCATCTGCTGCACTTCGGAGAGGATGTGGCTCGAGACGATCACCGTCGTGCCCGCCGCCGCGAAGCCGCGAATCTGGTCGCGCAGCTCCTCGATGCCGATGGGGTCGAGGCCGTTGGTGGGCTCGTCGAGCACGAGCAGGCGCGGCCGGGCGATCAGCGCCAGCGCGAGCCCCAGGCGCTGTCGCATGCCCATCGAGAAGCGCCCGGCGCGCTTCTTCCCAGTGTCCGCGAGGTCCACGGCGGCGAGCACCTCATCTATGCGGCTCTCGGGAAGGCCCAGCAGCGTGGTGCGCACGCGCAGGTTCTCGCGCGCGGTGAGGTTGGGGTAGAGCGGCGCCTCCTCGATGAGGCTGCCGATTGCGTAGAGGTCCTCGCGGCGCCAGGCGCGCCCGGCAAAGAGGATCTCCCCGGCCGTCGGCCGCAGCATCCCGCAGATCATCTTGAGCGTTGTCGACTTGCCGGCGCCGTTGGGACCGAGCAGCCCGTACACCTCGCCCTCGCGGATATGAAGGCTCACGTCGGCCACGGCGTCCTGCGCCTGGTCGCCGCGGCCGAAGCGCTTGGTGAGCCCGCGCGTCTCGAGCATGTAACCCATGGGTTTATCCTTTCTCTTCCGGGCGCGCGGGCCGAGTCGCCGTGCCCGCGCGCCTTACCTTTCGGGTTCACCATCCATGGTGGGGCGCGTTTCTAACGAAGCCGTAACGGCCGTTGGGCTCTTTTGGCGCCAGCCCTTCTCGACCCGCACGCATTTGCTTAAAGCAACAACTTTCCCGATCGATGTAATCACCAAATCAAAACGTGTACATCAGACACCAAAGATGCCGAAAAATGTCGTTTTTGGTGACTGATGTACACAATTGCAGAATACAGCGCAGCTCAGAACCACCCTCCACATGTCTGGACTCTCTATGCTTACGCTGGATAGACATCGCCAGAACGGGTATAGTATCGAAAGTTTTGTCGTTTACCAGCGGGAGAGTCCTGTGAGCATCAAAAAGAAGATCAAAAAGGAGCTTATCGGCACCTCCGATTACCCGTCGAATAAGATCTTCACGATCTCCAATTTCATTACCTTCACGCGCCTGATCCTCACGCTGGTCTTTCTGTACCTGTTTGTGACGGACAACAACCGTGTCGTCGCCATTGTCATCTATGCCATCGCGGCCTCCACCGACTGGATGGACGGTCAGATTGCCCGCATGACCAAGACGGTCTCGTGGCTCGGCAAGATGATGGACCCCGTCTGCGACCGCGCCCTGCTGTTTACCGGCGTGTTGGGCCTGGTAGTCCGCGGCGAGCTTCCCATCTGGGTCTGCGTGCTCATCATCGGCCGCGATATTTACCTGGGAATCGGCACGCTCATCGTGCGCCGCTATCATCGCCGTCCCATCGACGTAGTTTTTCCTGGCAAGATTGCCACGGCGCTGCTTATGACCGGCTTCTCGCTCATGCTGCTGGGCTTTCCCACTGTGGATGGCTGGCATCTACTGCCCGCTACGTTCACGGCCTTCCCGGGCCTCAACGGCAGCCCGGTTCCGCTTGGCATCTTCTTTGTATACGGCGGCGTCATCTTCTCCATGCTCACCGCCGTCATCTATTCCATTAAGGGTGGAGCGGCCATTAAACAGGCTATCGCACATCCCGAGGACGAAGACATCGACTTTCTTAACCCCGAAATCGAAGATTAAGTCATTGGGGTATGATTATGTACAGTTCATTCTTTGCGGCATGTCCGCGTTAAGTTAGGGGTTGTCATGGACAACATGGTTAACAATATGCCTCAGAACGATAAGGCCTCAGACGCCACCTGTGTTTTCCGCGTTCCTTCGAGCGATGTCACCGTTCCCGACCTCATGGCCAACGTGCACATCACCGCGCCCGTGTTGTCTATCGTCAAGGGCCCGCAGACCGGCGCCGCCTTTGAGCTCGAGGACAATGTGACCACCATCGGCCGCGATCCCGCCAACGGCATCTTCCTCAACGACATGACCGTGTCGCGTAGCCACGCGCGCATTATTCGCGAGGGTCTGGGGGCCCGTATTGAGGACCTGGGCTCGCTCAACGGTACGTGGGTTGACGGCGCTATCGTCAACGGCGCCCCGCTGCACGATGGCTCTTCTGTACAGATCGGTACATTTACGCTCATCTATCACGAGAGCACGCCGGAGCGCATCGAAACCGGTGAGTAGGGCATGGCCGAACGCAACTATCTGAGTATCGGCCAGGTCGTCAATCTACTTCGAGGCGCATACCCCGATCTTTCGAACTCAAAAATTAGATTTCTCGAAGATGAGGGGCTCATCACCCCTCATCGCACGCCTAAGGGCTATCGTCAGTACTCCAAGGAGGACGTTGACCGCCTGGAGGTCATTCTGCACCTCCAGAAAACTCGCTACATGCCGCTCAACGTGATCAAGCAGCGCCTGGAAAACGCCACGGACCTGTCTACGCTCGCCTACGAGGTGGGCCTGCTGTCCGACGTTCCGCTCAAGACGGAGCCCAAGGAGACCAAGCAAAAGCTGCATCCCATCGAGACCATTCCCGATATGCTCGGTGTTGAGATCTCGTTTATCCGCTCCCTGGCCGAAAGCGACCTCATTCGCATCATCAAGAGCCCGCAAAACCGCGAGCTTGTCGATGGCCGCGATTTCCCGATCATCCGTTACTGCTCCGAGCTTTCGCGCTTTCATATCGAGCCGCGCAACCTGCGCCAGTACGTATCGTCGGCAAACCGCGAGTCCTCGATGTTTGAGCAGGTACTCGTGAGCATGCTCGGCATGGACACTTCCGACGACGAGCGCGACGCCAAGCTCGAGCGTGCGTTTAAGAAGCTGCATGACCTCACCGAGGGCGTGCATACCGCACTTCTCAAGAACCGCGTCTTCGAGTCGCTCAACGCCGTGGTCGAGGACGCCGATATCGATGCCCTCGACGAGGAGATCGCACGCTCTGAATCCACCAAGGCCAAAAGCGAAGAGGCAAGCGTTCCCGCGGTTGCCGCGAAGGACGAGTCGCTCGTGCATCCGTCCAAGGTCGTCGTCCCCTCGCATAGCCTGTCTGCTAACACGGGTAAATAGCCGCCGTCCACCCGGCAATCCATGAAAGGTCACGTCATGTACGACTTCGAATCTCACATCGTCGACATCCCCGACTATCCCGAGCCCGGAGTCATCTTTAAGGACATCACGCCGCTCTTTGGTAATCCCGAGGCACTAAAGGCCATGGTAGATGCCCTGGCTGAGCATTTTGCCGGCATTGGTATCACCAAGGTCGTGGGTCCCGAGGCTCGCGGCTTTATGGTCGGCGTGCCCGTGGCTGTCGCCCTGGGTGCCGGCTTTGTGCCAGCTCGTAAGCCGGGCAAGCTGCCGCGCAAGACGGTGAGCCGGAGCTACGAGCTCGAGTATGGCACCGACTCCATCGAGATCCATGCCGATGCCATTACCTCTAAAGATACCGTGTTGATTCTGGATGACTTGGTCGCGACGGGCGGAACCGTCGAGGCAACAGGTAAACTGGTGCGAGATATGGGCGCAAAGCTTGTGGGTTACGGTTGTATCCTCGAGCTTGCGTTTCTCAACCCGCGCGAGAAGCTCACGCCTTCCAACGAGGAAGTTGAGCTCTTTAGCTTGGTAACGGTGCACTAGCCGCTACCCTTAGATACCGGAAAGGAAGCTCCATGCGCACAGCAAACACGCACAAAAACATGGCACGCTGCGCTGCTACGGCAACCCTCGCTTGTGTTTTGGGCCTGGGCCTCGCGGCTCCGGCCTATGCCGATACCGCATCCGACCTTGCCGCTGCTCGTACAAAACTCGAGCAGATCGGCACGCAAACCCAGCAGATCTACGACGAGCTCGCCACTCAAACGCAGGCGCTCGACCAGACCGCCGGCGAGATTACCCAAAAGCAGCAGGAGATCGCCGATGGCCAGGCCAAGCTTTCTAACTACGTTGCCGGTGAGTACAAGACCGGCGGCCTGAGCCTGCTCCAGGTTCTGACGGGCGTCGATGACCTGGGCGATATGCTCAACCGTCTGTTCTACTACGGTAAGGTTTCCGACAAGCAGGCCCAGACCATCCAGGAGGTCAAGGAGCTTAAGCAGGAGCTCACCGACAAGCAGGCCGAGCAGGAGAAGAACGTTGCCGCCACGCAAAAGAAGGTCGACGAGCTCAACGCTCAGCAGACCGAGGCTCAAAACGTTGTGAACTCCCTGGACTCGCAGCTGCAGGCCGAGCTTGCCGCCGAGGCCGAGGCCAATGCCGCACTGCAGGCCGGCATTAACGCCAGCACCGCCGAGAAGGCCACCGTGAACACCGAGACCGCCGGCACGACTGAGAACACTAACAACGGTGGCGGTACGACCAACAACGGCGGCAACACGCCTGCGCCCGCTCCCACGCCCGCTCCGTCCCCCACGCCGCAGCCCTCGACACCCGCTCCGGCTCCAACCCCTTCTGCGCCGAGCCAGTCCGTTGACGGCGGCACCGTTGTTTCGCGTGCCTACAGCAAGCTTGGTTGCGCTTATTCCTGGGGCGGCATTGGACCGAACAGCTTTGACTGCTCGGGATTCGTTAGCTACTGCCTCACCGGTCGTTATTGCCGTTTGGGCACCACCGTTACGTTTATGGGCTGGACTCGTGTGACCGATCCGCAACCGGGAGACGTCGTTGTAAATTCGCGTCATACCGGCATTTACGTTGGAAACGGCCAGATGATTCATGCTTCTAATTACAACACAGGGGTTATCCTTACCCCTATTAGTTATAGTATGACTGACTATATTTTTGTGCGCTATTAAGTAACACTTCACAGCATCCGTCATGGGTCTCGTGGCTTTTTCGCTGCGAGGCCCATTCTTTATCTCCGCCAATCAACTCATCTTCAATGAGCTTTTATCTAGTTCTGAATACTAGATATAGAACAGAGTTCTGCAAGATGGTTATAATTAGGCTTGAGTAAATAGAAAGGACCCCATATGAGCTGGGCACTTATCTCCGATTCGAGCTGCAACCTCCGCGATTGGCAACCGACCGCACCCCATACCATCTTTGCATTTGCACCCCTCAAAATTCGAGTGGGGGAGCGCGAGTTTGTCGATGACCTCACGCTCGACGTCCACGAACTCAATTGCACCGTGCAGGCGGAGTCGAGCGCTTCTTCGAGCGCCTGTCCGAGCGTAGGCGAGTGGACCGAGCTCTTTAAGCTTGCCGACAAAACGATTTGCATGCCCATCTCGGAGGGCGTATCGGGGAGCTACAACGCCGCCGCCACGGCACGCGATTTGGTTCTTGCCGAGGATCCTAACCGACAGATTCATCTAGTCAATTCGCGCGGAGCCGGCGGCAAAATGGACCTGATCTTTTTGCTGTTCGACCGCTATCTCGCAAGCAATCCAGACGTTTCATTTGATGAAGCCTGCAGCTATTTTGATGAGCTGGAACAGAACAGCAAGATCCTATTTAGCCTGTGCAATTACGAAAATCTCGCCAAGGCCGGACGTATTCCCAAGGCAGCCGGGGTTATCGCCAATAAACTTAACATTCGAGTTTTAGGTACAGCAAGCGAGGCGGGGGAGATTAAGCTCGTCGGTCACACCCGTGGCGAAAAGAAAATGCTTGGCAAGATTGTCGATACCATGGAGGCCGAAGGCTTTACCGGTGGAGAAGTCGTCATCGACCATGTCGAGAATGAGGCGGGCGCCCAGGCACTTGCCAGCCGCATTGTGGAGCATTGGCCCGGCTCCAAGACCATCATCATGCCCTGCAACGGGCTAGATTCATACTATGCCGAGATGAACGGGCTCATTATCGGATACGGCATGGGCGTAGCTTCGGGCCGATAACGTCCAACTAAACAAAAACACGGGCGGGACAAAGTGACTGGTGGCTCTTTGTCCCGCCCGTGTTGTACGTCGGCTAACTATTAAACCCATTGAACTTTAGATAGCTCATCAAATACGCCTTGGATACAAAAGACGAAACCGCACTGCGCACGAGCAGAGACTCGCGCGTGACCTGATGAGCCGTATCGGCAACAGGAACCTGCTCAATGGAGAACGCCGCGCGAATCGATGCCTCGAGCTGATCGACCACGTAGTCAAAGGCAGTCGGCGCATCGTAACTCAATCGTTGAATGTTAAAGAGCGCCTGGACCGCAGCGATGGGCAGCACCTGCTTAAAAATACAAATGGCGATAAGGCGAGCAATCTGCTCGCGGCCATATTGCTTTTTTACCGGAGCAGGTACCAGACCGATCTTCACGTAGTTGTTGATCATGGAGGGCGTAATAACAGGCTGCTCCAAACAAATCGAAAGCGGTTCCATCCACAGTTCGATGTACTCAATGACCTGATCACGGTAGAGCGTCACATTCGGCAACTGGTTATAGCGCGGCAAGCTGAGCGTATTGAGTTTGCGAACTATATCAGACTGGATAAATGCATCAGGTAGCACCGTTGGCTGAATATCCTCTGGGCTAATGCTAGCCGACGTATCGGACATAGGAATAACGTGTTTAGCATGGTTCATGTGGTGCCTCCGTTCGTTTTCCATATTGTATTCTAGATTATCTAGTTTTGCATACCACAATGAATGGTATGATTGTCGAGTTTGGTTGGGGTCAGACCGAAGGATAGCTGGCTCGTATTTTTCACAACAAAACGTCCAGCGACAACGAGCTTGAGGCAACGTTGATACTGGACGTTTAAGTAAGATAACAACCTTACATAAGATATATTATCGTACTTATCCGTGTAGGAATGCGTATGCGCTGGTAGCCGCTATGGCTCCGTCCGAAACAGCTGTCACAACTTGACGCAACCGCTTGGAACGGATATCGCCGGCAGCAAATAATCCAGGCGTGCGGGTGGCCATCGATTCGTCGGTCACAATACCGCCGTCGGGAGCCAGATCCACCAGATGCTCAACAAGCTCGGTATGAGGCTGTGTGCCAGCAAAGACAAAGATACCAAACGAGCCGGGATCGAAGGACTCAGTGTGCATTTCACTAGTCGCATTGTTCTTGAACGTGATTGTCGTGGGCATCGCTTCGCCAGAAAGCTCAACAATACTAGTTTGGTACCTAACTGAAATATTATCTTTTGCGAGCACCTTTTGAACCACGCCATCGGGGGCTCGGAACTGATCGCGGCGCAAGACGATGGTCACGCTGCTGGCGATTTCTGACAAGAACAGGGCTTCCTCGCAGGCAGCATTGCCGCCACCGATAACAAAGACCTGTTTACCACGAAAGAACATACCATCGCACGTCGCGCAATACGAAACGCCACGACCGCGATACGTATCCTCGCCAATAAAACCAGCAGATCGCGGCGTGGCACCCATGCAAGCGATAACGCTCGAGGCCAGCGTATCGCCCATATCGTGATGCACCGTAAACAGCGCCGCATCAGCATCGTAATCGATACCCGTAACCATGCTCCATGCAACCTGTGCCCCCAGGCCCTCTGCATGTTGCTGAAAACGCTCGCCGAGTTCGGCACCACTCAAGAGCGGAATGCCCGGATAGTTCTCGACCTCATTGGTTGTGGCGATCTGTCCTCCCGACATGCCCTGTTCAATCACGGTCGTCGTTAGGTTAGCGCGCGCCGCATAAATGGCTGCAGCATAGCCCGCAGGCCCGCCGCCGATAATCGCAACATCGATCGGCTGATGAGTAGTCATGAAAAGACCTCCTGTCGAAAGATTGGCGTTCTTTGCGCTCATACCCAAATTTATGCGAACGTGACACTCATGCACTACAATGATTCTCTGTGAAACAAAGATGAAGGGGAGATATCGATGGATCAGACGCAGATGAGCGACGACGCTCCCCTGCTCACGCACAGCACTCCCCAATCGGAACAAACCACACTCTTGGCTCAGCAAAAACCTCTCGTGACCATCGTGCACGCCTCGGTCGGCTCGGGCCACAAGGCCGCCGCAAATGCGATTGCGCAGGCATTCGACCTCATCCGCGGCACCAATGGCATCCCCGAGGATGTTGAGATTGAAGTGCTCGATATCCTCGATTTTGGACGCATAAAATTCGACGGCAACAAAACGGCCGCCTCGTTTACCGGCGCCACGCGCCCAATTTATGACTTGACCTGGCGTTATACCCTTACCGGACACCTGCTTTGGGGCGGCGGCACGGCATGGTCGCGCATCATGTTCCCCGCATTTAACGAGTACGTTCGGACTCGTAGGCCCATTGCCGTGGTCGCCACGCACATCACGGCAGCCAACGTTGCCGTCGGCGCACGCGTCATTACGGGCATCGACTATCCCGTCATTTGCGTACCGACCGATTACGAGGTCGAGGGTTGGTGGCCCCATAAGGACACCGACCTATTCTGTGTGGCAAACGAGTTTATGGCCGAAACACTCCGCCCCCGCAAGGTTCCCGAGGCAAAGATCCGCATTACAGGCATCCCCATTCGCGCCGGGTTCGATACGGATTACAATCGCGAGGAAGAACTCGAGAAGTTCAATCTCCCCACAGACAAGCTCGTTGTGCTGGTGATGGCCGGCGCCAGTTTGCCTCAACCGTACGTTCGCTTTCGCGCGGAGATGGACCGCACCCTCCCCTTCCTGCGCAGCTTCGAGGACATGCACTTTGTCTTTTTACCGGGCAAGGATGCCGAGTATGCCACCCGTCTCATAACGCTTTTCGACGCCATGAAACTCGAGAACGTCACGGTTCTTGACTACGTCGATGACATGGCTGCGCTTATGCACGGCTGTGACCTGGCAATTCTCAAATCGGGCGGACTCACTGTTACCGAATGCCTGTGCGCACACCTGCCGATGATTCTACTGGGCAAGTCCTATGGCCAGGAAAAGGCCAACACCACCATGCTCACCGGCATGGGCGCCAGCATGCATGTCACCACCGCACGCGAGCTCATCGTGACGTTGCGCCATCTCCACGATCATCCGGAGTCGCTCAAGGCACTGCTCATCAATGGCGAAGTGCTGCGACGCCCACGCGCAGCCGAGGATATCGCCATCGCAACCACGGAGCTTGCAGGCAAGCCCCAAAAGCGCAAACGAGCCTTCTGCCGCTTCTACTGGGGAGAAAAACCCGCGCATATCAGGTAGTGACTTACTGTCCGCTGACCGGCCCGGCCCGCCTATATATCATCCCATGCTCAAACATTCTCGCTTCGCTGCGAAACTGC
>UQJV01000055.1 GCA_900541475.1 uncultured Collinsella sp. | reverse complement strand
GCGGGTGGTTTCTGATGCGGCGCGCTGCGCGCCCCGCACAGGCTAAAGCCCATAAGTAAAAAGGCGCGCCGCTAAAACGACGCGCCTTATATCTTAGCGATATGTATGAATACAAACGCTACTTCTTCTTGGAGTCCTTCTTGTCCTCCTCGGCAGCCGCGCGCTCGATAAGAGCGTTGAGCTTGTTCTCGGACATGCCCTCGGCCTGCGTGCGGTACATGTTGCGCAGGGGACGAATACGAACGAAGTCGTAGATAAAGTCACCCAGAATGATGACATAGGACAAAACGATGCCGACCATCTGGACGGGACTGGACACCGTGCCGCCGGGAGCGAAGTAGAGCGAAGCCCAAATTGCCACGACGAGTACCATGCCGATGGCGAGCACGGCCCACCAGATACGGCGGCGCTTGGTGTAGTCCTCATCCTGCTTAAGGAGGATATTCGACACCGTATAGATACGATCCTCGCGAGCACGCTGCTTGGCCTTGCGGGCGCGCTTCTCCTCCTTGGAAAGGCCTTCCAGGTTTTCACCCTTCTCGAGCTCTTTGCGGCGTGCCTTAGACGAAGCCGGCACGACGCGAACGGAGCTCGCTGCCTGGCGAGCGGGCTTAGCAGATGCGGCGGACTTGCGCGCAACCCCGGTAACTTCGTGGGATTGCGTGCGCTTGTTCGTGGCGCTACGGGTACTCACTTATGCGTTCTCCTTCATGCTTGTGAACTGGGAGCCCGTGATGATCTGGAAGGCCTCGCGATAGCGCTCGGACGTGCCATCGATGACCTCGGCGGGCAGGTGCGGAGTCTCCCCCGTCATATCCCAGTTGGCCTTGAGCCAATTGCGGACGAATTGCTTGTCGTAGCTAGGCTGGATCTTGCCCTCCTCGTAGCTGGCAGCAGGCCAGAAACGGCTGGAGTCGGGCGTGAGGCACTCGTCGATCAGCGTGACCTTGCCATCAATAACACCAAACTCGAACTTGGTGTCGGCAATGATGATGCCACGGGTCGCAGCGTACTCGGCAGCGGCCTTGTAGATCTTGAGGGACAGGTCGCGAATCTGCGTGGCGATGTCCTCGCCAACGATTTCGCAGCAACGCTCAAACGAGATATTCTCGTCGTGATCACCGATCTCGGCCTTCGTGGACGGGGTGAACAGCGGCTCGGGGAGCTTGGAGGCCTCGGTTAGGCCCTCAGGCAGCTGGATGCCGCAGACGGTTCCGTTCTCGTCGTAGGTCTTCTTGCCCGAACCGGTCAGATAGCCGCGGACGATGCACTCGATGGGAATCGTCTGGGCCTTCTTAACCAGCATGGCGCGGCCTGCGAGATAGTCACGATACTCGGCAAACTCCTCAGGGAAATCCGCCGGATCGATGGAGACGAGGTGGTTGGGGACGATATCGGCAAACTTGTCGAACCAGAACGCCGAGATGCGGTTGAGCACCTCTCCCTTAAAAGGAATCTCGTCGGGAAGAATAAAGTCGAACGCAGAAATGCGATCGGTGGCGACCATCAACAGGTTTTCGCCGGCATCGTAGATATCACGAACCTTGCCACGGGAATCCGGACGACGCTCCATCGTTGTCACGTGAGTCACTCCTTACCTAAATACGACAGAAATGCGGGTTCTTTCCCGCATGTTTTCGCGAACTCGGAGCGGCAGGGACGCGGCCCCTCCTTCACCGAATAGCGAAAAGCTAGTGCTCCATTGTAGTAGATGCCGCGTCCGCCGTGTGCTCGCGGGGCAGATGAATCGTAAAAGTCGTACCCTTTCCAAGCTCCGACTCCACGGATATGTAGCCATGGTGACGCTCGACGATCTGCTTGGTCACGGCGAGGCCAACGCCCAGGCCGCCGGCTTCGCGGGCGCGGCTGGCATCGGCGCGCCAAAATCGTCCGAAGATACGCGACAGATCGTCCTTGGCAATACCGATACCGGTATCCGAAACGGCAATACTGACATGTTTGCGGTCACTGAGCACCGACACTACGACCCAGCCGCCCTCGGGGGTGTAGCGCATGGCGTTGCTCATGAGGTTGATGACGCACTGCGTGATCATGTCGGGATCGGCCTCGACGACATCGTCGTGACCTTGGGTCTCGTCAGCAAAGCGCAAGCGCAGATCGCGGTCAACAAACAGGCGCTCCTGAGCGTTGACGATAGATCGCACAAAGGGAACCATGTCCACCGGCTCAAGGTTGAGCGGCGCCGTGCTGTTTTCCATGCGCGATAGGTCGAGCATCTGCTGCACCAGACGTGCCAGGCGGCGCGTCTCGGAAGCAACGGTTTCCAAATGCTCATCGTCGGTGGGATACACGCCGTCCTGCATGGCCTCGACCGTTGCAAGCATTGCCATGAGCGGCGTGCGCAGCTCATGAGCCACATCGGAAGTCAGGCGCTTTTCGTGCTTCATATCTTTCTCGAGCGAGGTGGCCATCTCGTCAAAGGTCTCACCCAGCTGATCGATTTCGTCATCGCCGCGCAAACCGGTACGAGCGGACAGATCGCCGTCGCGAATTTGCTTGGCCGTGCTGGTAATACGATGAATCGGTCTGGTAAGCATGCGCGACACGAACGATCCGATAACAACCGAGATGCAGACCGCAACAACCGCGGCAAGGGCCATAGCGTTAAAGGTCTTCTCCCTAAACGCTGAGTCTGCCTTGGTGAGCAGAGCATCGGAGCCGATGGCCCATAGCTTTACCTGTCCGACATGCTCGCCAGAAGACGTTATGATTTCGACGTTGGCAACGCTGTCGGAGTCGGTGGGCGCCGACGAGACCGGGCTATGCGATGCCTTTTTACCACTCGATCCGCTCGACGGCGATCCGCTCTCGCGCACATCGGCGGTCGCACTTGCCGAAGGCCATGAGTCGTCATAGACGACAACGCCCTTCTTGTTGACGACCTGCATACCCAGGTCGTCGGACACCAAGCTCGATGTCGCGACCGTGCGCAGCTCGCCCGCAGTCCAATTGCCGTTTTCCTCATACGACGTCGCAAGCTTTTCGGCGGCAGAATTGGCAATCTCGACGATATTGGAGCGCGTGTAATCCGAAAAGACGGTACCCCACACAACGGAGACAACGCCCACCAGCACCAATACCGTCATGAGCGACGTCAGGGCAAAAGCCAATGCCATGCGCGAGGGATAGCTCATCGCTGGCCGTGAATCGGAACGAGGCGTGTTCCAACTTGCCTTGGAACCCGCCTCGTTCTCCTGCTTGTGCTTTTGTCCGATTTCAAAGCGCGCAGGTGTCATATGTGATTTCCCTATTTCTCGTCCGACTTATCGGTCTTGGCCGGGGCCTCAAAGCGATAGCCGACACCGTGAACGGTGTAGAGCCACTTAGGCTTCTTGGGGTCGTCGCCCAGCTTGGCGCGAAGGTTCTTCACGTGGCTGTCGATGGTGCGCTCGTAACCCTCAAAGTCGTAGCCGAGCACCTTCTCGACCAGCTCCATACGGTTATAGACACGACCGGGATGACGAGCAAGCGTGGTGAGCAACTTAAACTCGGAAGCCGTCAGGTCGACTTCCTTGCCCTCGACCAAAATCTTGTGGCCCGAGATATCGATGACCAGATCGCCGAAGTCAAGCACCTCGACGGCCGGCTCATCGGCCTGGTGGGCACGGCGGAACAGAGCGCGAACGCGGGCGACGAGCTCGCGCGGCGAGAACGGCTTAATCAGATAGTCATCGGCACCCAGCTCGAGACCGATAATGCGGTCCTCGATCTCACCCTTAGCCGTAAGCATGATAATGGGCACATCCGAGGTATCGCGGATGGTGCGGCAGACACGCTCGCCCGGAATCTTGGGGAGCATAAGGTCGAGCACGACCAGGTCGAACTGATGCTTCTCGAACTCCTCGATCGCGGACTGGCCGTCACCGACGCCTACCACCCAGTAACCCTCGCGCTCGAGATAGGCTGCGACAGCGTCACGGATTGCCTTCTCGTCCTCGACCAGCAGAATCTTTTTTGCATCTGAAGCCATAACACGGCCCCCCTGTCTCAATTAGCTAAGAACAAGCCCATTTTAACGCACCTATGCCCACCGAGCACCGCTACAGTGCGGCGGCTCGGCGGGCGGCACTCACAATTACAACGCGCTTATTCCCCCGTTGGCGCCTTTTTAACCCCTCGGCGCTAAAGAGAGAACAGGCGGGCAGTGACCGTCTCGGGAATTCCTTGGCTATTACGCACCGTGGCATAGGTTAAAAACGTATTCGATTTACCCGCCGTAGCTGGATAATCGCCATATTCGAGAGCGCGGTCGGGCGACAGCAGCGAACCATAGGTTTTGGCGGAGGTATCAATCAGAAAATGCGAGGCCTGAACCTTAACCAGATATTTGCCCTTTCTGCCGGCAGCACACGCAAGCGGCTCGCGCGACAGGAATAGGAACGTCCCGTTCTCGTTACCGATATAGGTGCCCATGTTGCCTAGACTTCCCACGCCGTTATAGGTGGCCTCGATGGAGAACACAAACGTGTCACCCATATATACGGCCTCGAAGGGAGACACCGATGAGGGAAGGACCAGCTGAGCCCTCTTGGTATTGTTGCCGTCCGTCAGGTCAATCGCCGTCATGCCGTAGTAGACGCCCTCGTCATTGCGCACACGCGGGGATATGGTCAAGATACCGTCACTCACGCGCGGGGCGGATGCAAAGCGACCCGTTGACTTCCAAATGGCCTCGGCCTTTGCCTCATCGAGCGAGCGACAGTAGCAATACGAGTCGTGACTCGTCTTATTGCCGCCTGCAGCAGGCATCTTGTACCAAATGACGGACGATCCGAACGCCGTAAACAGTGGCGGATCGTAGTCCTTGCCGCCTCGGTCGAGCTCGACTACATCGCCGACAAGCGACGCACCTGCCGTATTTTGCGCATAGAGCTTCCACGATGCGTTCGCAAAGTTCATTTCGACCCAAGTAAACACGCCATCGCCGGCGCGGACATCGTAAAACGAATACCCTGTACCTTCGACGGGATCCTCAATGAGCGTTGTGAGCGAACCGTCGCCCAAGTTGAGCACACCGAGCGTGTTGGCATGCAGTGCCGATGCCGGAGCCATCATGGCTGCGGCGTAATCGCCATCGCAATAGTACAGCAGCGTACCCAGTGGCAATGTCCATGAAGCCGCAGGCTCGAGGTCGATGTCAACAGCCTCATACTCATCCGTAATCGAAACGATTTTTGAGTCATCCTTGATAACCTGCGGCTCGCCGGCGGCATTGTCGCTGGTGCCCGTTTTTTTCGAGCATCCGGCAAGCACCGTGGCAGCGCCCGCGGCAGCACCACCGAGTACAAAGCCACGGCGCGATATTCCGTTCTTGATGTGATCGACGATACCCATTAGGCAATCTCGGCGCGAGCAGCCTCGATAGCGCGCGTAAGCTGATCGGCGCAAGAAGTCTTTTTCATACCGCAGGTATTACCGGCGAGAACCTCGATTACGCGATCGGCGGGAGCGCCCTCGACCAGCCTGGAGATAGCCTTGAGGTTGCCATCGCAGCCGCCGGTAAACTCGACGCCCAGCACCTTGCTGCCATCGTCAGAGAGATTGAGGTGAATATTGCGAGAGCATACACCCTGAGGCTTGTAGTCAAAACTAATCATTGAGATCCCCTCTCAGAAAGAAATTTCAGACGTCTATTATCCCCGCCTGGGCCGACTTATTATCGCAAGCACCGATTCAACATCCTACGATGCATAGACTGGTGGGGGCAAGATTAGCAGTCCGCACCCTGTGCGTGGACCATGTGCTTCTCCCGATACATATTGTGGTCGGCGACACGATAGACATCGGCCAGCGTATTTCCAGCCGTCTCGACGGTCGCCACGCCAATCGACGCGCTGATCGTCAGGGCCTCATCGCTTACCGCGGCAAGACCGAGACGAAGATCCCGTTCCAGCCCGAGCGCAGACTCGTTGTCAGTATGGGGGCAAACCAGCAAAAACTCGTCGCCGCCAACGCGCATCGGCAGGTAATCCGCACCAGCCACCCGCCGTAGCACGGACGCCGTCCGTCGCAGCAATTCATCCCCCATCTCGTGACCATAGATGTCGTTGGTCCGCTTGAGATAATTGCAGTCCAACATAATCACGCTCACAGGCAAGTCCTCGTTTACCAGGCTATCTCCGCGCGATTCAAGATAGTTGCGGTTGCGAAGCCCCGTCAGTTTATCTTGGTATGACAGCTCCTCGGCATGCTTGACCATCGATATGTTGTGCGTCGCCACGACGACCGACTCCAGTCGGCCTTGCTCATCGCGATGCTGGGGGACAACCTGTAGCGAGTACCAAGCGCCTCGACAATCTCGTACCTCGGCAGCCAAGTACGGTACGCCCTCCATACGTTCACGAAGCGTACTTATATCTACGAGCCCCACAACCGCTTCGCGGCTTTCGGGGCTCACGATATCCCGGCAGACTGTGTCCATAAAGTCATATGCCTCGTTGTGCTCGGCAAATATCTTCGCTATCGCCGGCGACATATTGATTCCCTCGATCTCGAGGGTGTCGAGATGCAAAAGGAAAGTCGAATCGTAGATGGCGCTTATGGCATTGATAATGCCGAGCTGTTTATCCTTTTCGACCAAATTGCGGTGGTCAACGATATTTCGAGCCAACAGTACCACGACCCAAAACGCAAGGCACACCAAGACGCCGACGGCGACAAATGAAATCCTGTCAGACATGACCTCAGATTTGGGATACAGCGCAAACAGGCGGTAGTCCTTATATGCCGCACGCACGGCATATAAGGTGGTCCCCCGATATTCGATACATGTTATGCCCTCGTCTTTCCAGTCAATTCCGCTATCGGCGAGAAGCCGGGCAAGGGTTGTATCGACGGTCGAATCGTTTGAGGAAACGATTTGCGCATCGCGCATCACAAGTACCGTTGGACTCTGATGGAACGTGTTGTTCACAAGGACGTCGGCGATCGCGTATGAATAGTCATCGGCGGGCTCAGCCGCAAGGGATCGATACCCCAACGCCGCCCCATCACCGTATGGAACGGCACTCACGGCAAAGTCGACACCGCGGCGCTCGACAGCGGTCGAGTAGGAAACTTTGGAACCTCGATACATCGATGCGATCGACGAACAGGCTAGCTCCTCTCGCCACAGCATGAGTGGATCGCGGCCGTCGATATCGTAATGGGCGACCATATGACCATCGGCGTCCATGACCAACATTCCCGAAAGGCTCTCGGTATGGACATATTCCTCGACCAGATCGTCGTTGACTTCAAATCGATCAGGCGGCAAGAACGTCACAAACGACTCGAGCGCCGCATCCAAATTGTGCGTCGCCTCGGTTTTTCTTCCCTGTTCATATCGGTCATATTTTTCGCAGGCATTTTTTAAAAACACGATGGTTTCCTGGCCAAACCCAAGCGTTTTATCAAGGCAGCGATGCGTGCCAACCATATAGAGCAGACTCAGTAGGGCAACGCTGGCCACGATGCCGATGACCACTGCGGTTAAACTCTTTCGGCGAAAGCGGCGCTCGTCATTTGTCATGATTCCGCTCCTTGCCCGCCTGTCGTCGCTCCTGCCTTGTAATTGTCCACAATGTGTTCTATCGTACCGTCTCGATCCATGTCGAACAGCGCGGTATCGAGGTTTTTGACGTACTCCCCCTCATAGCTATCATCAAACGCGACGCCCAGATCAACCATCATAACGTTGTCGGCGAACACACGATAAACGTCAGGATACTGGGCAACGAGTCGATCAAGCGACTGAACGTCCGCCATCCAACAGTCGACATACCCTTTGGCGAGGGCGGCTTTGCAGAGTTCGGCAGAACCATACGATTTGATTTGCACGTCCGGCGAGATTTCCAGATCCCCTGCGAGCAATCGGCGCTCGCTCACCGAGCCCGCAATCACCGCAATGGTCTTGCCTCCATCGAGATGCGCCAAGGACGTGATACCACTCGTTTTCTTGGCGGCGACCGAAACCGTCAGGGTCAAATACGGCTCAGTCCAGTAATACTTATCCTCGCGATAACAGGGAGAATAGTCGCACCACAGGCAATCGATATCGCCGTTTTTGAGTAGGCGATCGCGGTCATTCCAAGATATGTCGACAAACTGTGGCTTGAGCCCCGCGCGCTTGCAGGCCTCGCGGGCGATGTCGATATCGATACCGGCGTAATCGCCCGTGGTATCGACATACACATAGGGGTCGTTATCCGTAACGCCGATTTTGAGTACCGGGAGATCTTTGTCGGCTTCATTCGAGGAGGAAGGACTGCTTCGAACGGTATACGTCAGGGCGGCCACACAGGCGGCAACAAGGAGCATGAGCGTAAACGAGACGATGGCAGCTCGCTTGATACGTTCGGGCACGCGCCTCCTTTCGTCGAAACAGCAGTCGGAGTTCATTTTATTACCAGGGGCTGACGCAACAATAAAAAAAGCGCCTCGCTCAAGATGGGCAAGGCGCCAAAGGTTGAAATGTATCCGCAAGCGGTCGAATTAGGTTAACCCTACTCGAAGTTCAGCTGCTCCAGGCGGTCGAAGACCGTGTCGATGCGGGTGAGGAAGTCCCACGGATCAAAGATCTCGTCGAGTTTTTCCTGGCTAACGGTGCAGCGCGGATCGGCCTCGAGACGCTCCTTAAAGGTGGGGCCAGAGACACAATCCTGCACCTCGTGCCAGGTGGCCATGGCGTTTTCCTGCACGATAGCGTAGGCGTCCTCGCGAGTGATACCCGTGTCGACGAGGGCAAGCAGCACCTTAGAGGAGAAGATGAGGCCGCGGGTCTTGTTGAGATTGGCCATCATGCGGGCCGGATACAGTTGCAGGCCGTCGATAACGCGAATGAGGCACTGGAACATATGGTCAAGCGCGATGAAGCTATCGGCCTGGGCGACACGCTCGGCGGAAGAGTGCGAAATGTCGCGCTCGTGCCACAGGGCAACGTTGTCAAAGGCGACCTGAGCGTTGGACTTCACGACGCGCGACAGGCCGCAGACCTTCTCCATGGTGATGGGGTTGCGCTTGTGCGGCATGGCGGAGCTGCCCTTTTGACCCTTGCGGAACGGCTCCTCCGCCTCGAGTGTATCGGTCTTTTGCAGGTTGCGGACCTCGGTCGCGATGCGCTCGCAGGTGGCCGCCGTAGTGGCAAGCACGCCGGCAAGGTAGGCGTGGTGATCGCGGCTGATGACCTGCGTGGACAGCGGATCGTGGACCAGACCCAGGTGCTCGCAGACGTACTCCTCGACGAACGGCTCGATGGAGCTGTAGGTGCCGACGGCACCGGAGATGGCACCGAAGGCAACGTTCTTGCGCGCGTCCTCAAGACGGTCCAGATCACGCTTGAGCTCCCATGCCCAAGAGCCAAACTTCATACCGAAGGTCATCGGCTCGGCATGGATACCATGGGTGCGGCCGGCGCAGAGCGTATTGCGCTCCTCGAAGGCGCGACGCTTGCAGATCTCGCCGAGCTTCTTAACGTCCTCGATAATCAGGTCGCAGGCCTGGGTAAGCTGATAGCACAGAGCCGTATCACCCAGGTCGGAGCTGGTCATACCGTAGTGAACCCAGCGGCTAGGCTTGGGCTCGCCCTCGGGAACATCGGCGTCGATATATTCCTTCATGTTGGTCAGGAAGGCGATGACATCGTGGCGCGTGACCTCCTCGATCTCATCGACCTTTGCCTTTTCAAAGTTGGCGTGGTCGCGAATCCACTGGGCCTCTTCTTTGGAAATACCGATCTTGCCGAGCTCCGCCTGAGCCTCGCAGGCCAGGACCTCGATCTCCTGCCAAATGGCGTACTTGTTCTCGAGGGAGAAGATGTGTCCCATCTCCGGGCGGGTATAGCGATCGATCATAGCGGCTCCTTTTTGGCTATTGGCACGTTGGTCGTAACTCAACCATTGTACCGTGCGCAGGTGCAAGTATGGGCAGCAGGTATTAACCTAACATTTTGCCGCAAGAGCGGCCATGGGAACGTCCGCGTATTTGCTTCGCAAATCCGCACCGGCTTCAGGCGCCTGCCGGCGCCTTCGCCTGCTCGCTGCAAACGCTTCGCGTTTGCTTTACGCTCGCACCCTGGCGGGTTCGA
>UQJV01000054.1 GCA_900541475.1 uncultured Collinsella sp. | reverse complement strand
GCATCGAGCAGGGCAAGAAGTACTTCTCCGTGGCCTCCGGCGGCGGCACCGGCCGTACCCTGCACCCGGACAACATGGGCGCCGGCCCTGCCTCTTACGGCATGACCGACACCATGGGTCGTATGCACTCCGACGCCCAGTTCGCCGGTTCTTCCTCCGTGCCTGCGCACGTCGACATGATGGGTCTCATCGGCATGGGCAACAACCCCATGGTCGGTGCCACCGTCGCTTGCGCCGTCGCCGTCGAGGAGGCCCTCAGAGCCTAATCGCGCCCGCGCGATGCTCATACAGTTGAGCTTTAGAGCCGCTACCTTTCGAGGTAGCGGCTCTTTTTGTTTGCGCTGTCGCAGGGTGACTAATGCCGATATAACAGTTGGGGCGAAATACGAGATGTGACGAGATGGAACGCCAGAGCGTCCATGACGCACACCTGCCATATTTGCCCTTTACCGATTTATCCAATCTTTGCGACGCCTTTGCCGATCACCCATGCGACAATGCGCGAACGAGAAAGGAATCCCATGGAATCAACTGATGTACTGGTAATTGGATCTGGCATTGCGGGCCTTTGCGCCGCTATAGAAGCAGCACGCGCGGGCGCGACCGTTGCCATCGCAAGCGCCGGCAAGACCATGAGCGGATCGAGCTTTTTCCCGGGCACCTGGGGCCTCGGCCTTATTGGCCCCGTCGACGAAGACGACGAACAGGAACTCATCGACACCATCCAGACCGTCGGCGGCGGCGTTGCCGACCCCGAACTCGTCCAGACGTTCGTCCACGGCATTCCCCAGGCGATTGACTGGCTCGAACAGGATCTGGGCGTAGAACTCCAGCGCCCGCAAAGCGCCGAGAGCGCCCAGCAAAAGCAGTTTATCCCCTGCTTTGACCATAAGACACGCAATTGGCGCGGCCTCACCCGCAAGCCCCTCGAAGACGCGTGTACGGCCCAGATAGAGTTGCTCGGCATTCGCCTACTCCCCCGCCACGAGCTCATCGACCTTGTTGAAGACACATCCGGGAAGATTGTCGGCGCCATGCTCTTCAACCAAACGGACGAGCGCATTGTGACCTTTGCAGCAAAGGCCACTATCATCGCTGCGGGCGGCACGGGTGGCCTGTTCGAGCGCAGCCTCACTTCGGCAGACGTGCTCAGCTCCTCGCAGGCCATCGCACAGGCGCACGGCGCAACGCTCACTAATATAGAGTTCATGCAAATGATGCCGGGCTTCATCGAGCCCAAGCGCAATCTTGTCTTTAACGAGAAGACCTGGCGCTACGTCAAGTTCGACCAGCCGGTCGATATCGTCGACGACAAGCTGGACGATCTGCTTGAGCAACGCTCCGGATATGGCCCCTTCACATCATGCCTGGCTTCTCGCGCCATCGATCTTGCCATCGACCAGGCGGGCACCGAGGGCCTGGCGCTGCACTACGACTTCCCCCGCGAGGATGTTCCCGAGTTTGTGCAGACCTTTGCCACCTGGCTGAAAGACGAGCACGGTATCGCGCCGAGCGACGAGATGCGCGTGGCGATGTATGCCCACGCCGCTAATGGCGGCATCAAGATCGATAAGACCGCCCACACGGGCGTTGAGGGCCTCTACGCCTGTGGCGAGGCAACAGGCGGCATGCACGGCGCCGACCGCATCGGAGGCTTGTCAAGCGCCAATGGCATCGTATTCGGACGCATTGCGGGCGTATCAGCGGCTCGAGCAGCACTGGGCGCTCCCGAGGCTGGCACACCGGTGGATACCGCCCTCCCCCAGCATGGAATTGCTACAGCAGACGCTGAGCGCCTGACCCGCAGCCTCAGACACACAGTGAGCACCTACTGCATGATCAACAGGACCGAGACGGGCCTATCCAAGGCACTACACGAGCTTGAGGGCTTGAAGACGGAGGCAACGACCTTGAGCACGCAGAAAGCCCAGGACAGCGAAGTCGCAGCCCTCGCCCGCCTGCAATCGCAGATTCAGCTGGCAACGGAGATGGTCAAAGCCATGCGCAAGCGGACTGAAAGCCTAGGTTCGCACTATCGAGCCGACTAATTCGATTCTCACTTAGAGTTTGATCACAATTTCTCAACATGCATCGAGCCCCGTAAGTATGATTCCCCCAAGGAAAACACGCTTACGGGGCTTGAGCCGTGTTTTCCCTAAGGGAATCACGGTGCAGTTTCCTCAGCTCCGCGCCCTGACGGGTTCGACCCCATGCGAGGTAAATAAAAAAGCGACCAGCCGAAGCCAGTCGCTTTTACACTCTTTGGGTGGGCCGTCAGGGGGTCGAACCCTGGACCTTGGGATTAAGAGTCCCCTGCTCTACCAACTGAGCTAACGACCCGATATCAACACGAAGCAAGAACTGGGGTGGGTAAAGGGACTCGAACCCTCGACCTACGGGACCACAACCCGTCGCTCTAGCCAACTGAGCTACACCCACCGTGTCCTGTGCGCTTCGCGCTCGACTATTATTGCAAGGAACGCCATGCGATGCAAGCCCCAATTTTCAAGAATTTTGAAAAGAGTTTTTTGGATCCATTTCGGTCAAATCCTACCGGTTCCATAGGAGTAAACTTGCCCCACTGCAAATCCTCGAAAGGACCGTCATGAAAGAACTCTCCAACCGCTCGGCAAGATTTACCGATTCGGTCATCCGCCGCATGACACGCATCTCCAATAAGTACGACGCCGTCAATCTCTCGCAGGGCTTCCCTGACTTCGATCCCCCGGCGCAGTTGCTCAACAGCCTGTGCGCCATCGCCAGCGACCCCAAGCCGCTCTATCACCAGTACTCCATCACCTGGGGCTCCCAGGCCATGCGCGAGGCGCTCGCCGCCAAGCAGGAGCACTTTATGGGCATGCCGGTCGACCCCAACCAGAACGTCGTGGTCACCTGCGGTTCCACCGAGGCCATGATGGCCGCCATGATGACGGTCACGAACCCCGGCGACAAAGTCGTCATCTTCTCGCCGTTCTACGAGAACTACGGCGCCGACACCATCCTTTCGGGTGCCGAGCCCATCTACGTGCCGCTCAACTCGCCCACATTCGACTTTGACCGCGAGACGCTCGAGGCAGCCTTCCGCGACAACGACCCCAAAGCCATCGTCCTGTGCAACCCTTCCAACCCTTGCGGCAAGGTCTTTACGCGCGAGGAGCTCACCTTTATCGCCGACCTCTGCAAAAAATACGACGCCTACTGCATCACCGACGAGGTGTACGAGCACATCGTCTACGCGCCCCACGAGCACGTCTATATGGCCACGCTGCCCGGCATGTTCGAGCGGACCATCAGTTGCAGCTCGCTGTCCAAGACGTACTCCATCACCGGCTGGCGTCTGGGCTACACCATTGCCCCGGCCCAGATCACCGAGCGCATCAAGAAGGTCCACGACTTCCTCACCGTGGGTGCCGCCGCTCCCCTGCAGGAAGCTGTCGTCACCGCCCTCAACTTCGACGACAGCTATTACGATGAGGTCCTCGACCTCTACACCGCCAAACGCGACCTGTTCTGCCAGGGACTCGACAGCATCGGTCTTGTGCATAACGTGCCGCAGGGCGCCTACTACGTCATGATGGACATCTCTGAGTTTGGCTATGACAGCGACCTCGAATTCTGCGAGGATCTCGCGTCTAAGGTGGGCGTGGGCGCCGTGCCCGGCTCGAGCTTCTTCCGCGAGCCCGTCAACCATCTGATTCGTTTCCACTTTGCCAAGCGAGACGAGACGCTCAACGCAGCGCTGGAGAACCTCAAGTCGTTACGTGATAAAATCAAGCCGCGCGGGTAAGGACGGCCCAGCAACTAAAGCAACCAAAGAAGCCTCGCACCGCCCGCCGCGTTGCGAGGCTTCTTTTTATAGCGCTTTCTTAAATGGTTTAGAGCCCTATGCTTTAGTCACGGAGCAACTCGTCCCAGAGAGGAATACTATGGCAGAACAGCAGCTTATCGGAGCGCTCGAGGCCGGCGGCACCAAGATGGTCTGCGCCACGGGCTATGCAGACGGTACGGTCCTGGAGCGCGAGCAGATCGCGACCACGACCCCGCAGGAGACCGTTGAGGCCGTCAATGCATGGTTTGCCGACAAGGGCATCGCCGCGCTGGGCATCGGCGCCTTTGGCCCCACCGCGGTCAATCCCGCCTCGCCCCAATACGGCAAGATCCTGGAGACGCCCAAAACGGCATGGCGCTACTTCGACCTGCTGGGCACCATCCAAAACGAGCTCAATATTCCCTGCGGCTACGACACCGACGTCAACGTTGCCTGCCTGGGCGAGGTCACCTTTGGTTGCGCCCAGGGCCTCACAGACGTGGTCTACCTGACCATCGGCACCGGTGTGGGCGCCGGCGTGCTCTCGGGCGGTAAGCTCGTACACGGCATGATGCATCCCGAGGCCGGCCACATCCTGGTCACGCGCGACCCGCGCGACACCATCGGCGAGCATAGCGCTTGCCCCTTCCACGACAACTGCCTCGAGGGCCTCATCGCCGGCCCCGGCGTTAAAAAGCGCTGGGATGGCAAGAGCGCCGGAGACATGGCCGATGACCCGGAGGCCATGGACCTGCTCGCAGGCTATCTGGCACAGGCGCTCATGACCTACACGCTGTGCTACGCGCCGCAAAAGATCATCATCGGCGGCGGCGTGGCCGACCACACCCCCATCGTGCCGCTCGCACGCAAAAAGTGCGCCGAGATACTCAACGGCTATATCGTCACGCCCGAGGTCAACGACATTGATACCTACATTGTCAATAACAGCCTCGAGGGCAAGCAGGGCATCATGGGTTGCCTGGCCCTGGGCGCACAGGCGCTCCAGTAAAGGACACCTCAACGGGGCGCGGCGTAGCCAAACTCGCAAAACGCCCGGACAACGCCGTCACGCCCCGCAGAGGCCCTCAAACGCATAAGGCCGCCTAGGACCAAGCAAAACGTCCTAGGCGGCCTTTTTGGTGTACATCAGCGAACGTAAGAGATATCGGAGCACGACGCCTGTCGTCGCCCCGCAGCAGTCAATCATCACATCGGTAATCATGCCGGCGCGACCGGGCACAAAAAGCTGGATCGTCTCGTCGATAGAGGGGGCGAGCAGCAAGAACACCGCCGTGGGCAGCAACACATCAAACGTGCGCCGGCCTTCGAGGTCAAAGGCGTGCGTCGCCAAAATGCCAAGCACCATGTACTCGGTAAAATGAGCACACTTGCGTACGACGAAGTTGGTCACCCAATCGAATGGAAGCCCCAGGGCCTGCAAAAAGCCGCGAATGGATTCCATGATCGAAAGACTCAACGAACCAGAGCCTGTACCGGGAACCAGCGAATTGCCCCAAATGAAGAGTACCATGGCGCAGGCGACAAGCGCCCATTTTCGATCGACCTTAACCATGCGGCAATTATGCCTCCGCACGCAGCGGCGTAAAGCTGGCGGTACCGCCCTCGATAACGCTCAGATAGGCACGGCCCGTGCGCTTGACGGCCGCAGACTGCAGACGGTTGATCTCTTCCTCGAGAATCTGATTGACGCGCTCATGACGACGGTTTTCCATAACGCCGGCAGCGATAGCCTCGGCGCGCTCGATACCCTCGCGCGAGATACGCGCGGTATCCTCGGGAAGCACAGAGCTGTGGCGGCCGACATAGACGGGAGCAACCGAGACGGGTGAGGCTGCAGGCGTGGGCACCGCCACGGGGGCGGGCTCAGCGACCTCGGCCATGATCGCCATAGCAGCGGCCCACATGTCCTCGTGGCCCGAATAATCGGCCATGGGGATATCTTCCTCAAGAGAGGCATCGGGGAGACTGTCGGTGTCCACGCGATCCTGTGCATCGATAGAGGCAGTGATGGCGGCGGGTTCGTCCAGATCGGCGAGATCCACACCCTTGGCATCGGAAATGATGGGCATGCTGGCGAGCTTGGCGTTGTACGGCGCCGCCTCCGCGGCCTGCATTTGGGCCGAAGCGCCCCAAAGCGAGCTTTCGGCAGCACGGCGAGCGGCGACGGTCTCCTCATCGACAGCCAGGGGCTCGTCGGCAAAGGGATCGGAGACAGGAGCCGGCTGAGCTGTGCTCTGCTGGCCGGCCGAAGCAGCAGCCGCGGCAGAGGTGTACGCAGCCGACGACGCGCCGTTATAGGCGGCATTGTTGGCGGCATTGGCTACAAGCGCCACGAAGGCTGCGGTGCTGCCCGCAGGGGCGGCGTGAGAGCCCGAGACGGCGCGTGCGGCAGCGGCAATGTCATCGCGATTGTAAGAACCGGTCTTTCCACCGTTGGTGAGCTCGTCGATTGCAACCTGGTAGACATCGCGCGAACGCGCAGGATCGCAGCTGACCGGGGAATCGTCATCGAGCATGCTGTCGATCATAGACCAGGCGTCGGCCTCATCCATGGCGTTAGCCGCGCGCGCGATGGTGGGAACGCCATCGTCGGCGTGGCGGCGCTGGAACGCACCGGTCAGGCCGGAGAGAAATGCGGGAGAAGGCTGTGCGGCATTGGCTTGATCGGCCGGGACCGCAGGCTGAGATGCCGCCCCCTGCTGCTGCGCGGGAATCGAAGCGGTCTTGAACTCGCTGTGGGTCCGGCCAAACTGAGCGGCACCGCCCACAGCATCGGGCTCGAACAGGCGGCCATCGTGCTCGGCACGATACTCGGAGATGCTCAGCGAGGCTGCATAGATGCCCACGCCCGCCACCGCACCAACGGCAAAGGGAACCGCGCCCGCGACAACCGTCTCATTAACCGACGAGAACGGCAACGTCGCAGCATACATCACCACGGGGGCGGCAAGGCCGATCCCGCAGGAAAGTCCGGCAAGGACTGCTCGTTGTGTTGCATCAGAAGAAGCCATGAGCTCTCCCCATCTTCCAGCACCCAAATCGCATCATTTAGTTGGCTGCGCGAGAGAAGATGAAGCGGGACATGCGTCCCAAAGCAACGGTATATGGTTCGTTTCATCTGCGTTTTCCGTCGCGAAGCTTAAAAGTTATTATGCGAAACCGACCCTCCGATTGCAAGCGATGAGGCCGGATTGTGACCCGAAATCCGCTGCTTGTCGGTCATAAGGTCAAAAATTGTTGCCGAGTGGCGCCATAAAGAAAGGGCCGGGGCATAAACCCCGGCCCGATTGCCCGTTCTTATGGCGATATAGCGTGCAGCTTATGGTCTAAAACGTCTGCTCGTAGTCGCTGTGTTTTTTGGCCGAACGCACCAGGAACTCCTGGTTGGTGTTGGTGCCCTTAAGACCCTTGATAAACGACGCCGCCGCGCGCTCGGTGTTGTTCATGCCGGCGAGGATGCGACGCAGGCCAAAGACAAACGGGCGCATCTGCTCGTCGACCAGCAGGTCCTCGTTGCGTGTACCGGAGGCAACGGGGTCAATGGCCGGGAAGATGCGGCGATCGGCAAGATCGCGGTCGAGCTTGAGTTCCATGTTGCCGGTGCCCTTGAACTCCTCAAAGATGACCTCGTCCATCTTTGAGCCGGTGTCGATGAGGGCGGAGGCGAGGATGGTGAGCGAGCCACCGTTCTCGATATTGCGGGCTGCACCCAGGAAACGCTTGGGCGGGTAGAGGGCTGCCGAATCGACGCCGCCCGAGAGGATACGGCCCGAGGCAGGTGCCGCCAGGTTGTAGGCACGGGCAAGACGCGTGATGGAGTCGAGCACCACCACGACATCGCCACCCAGCTCCACAATGCGCTTGGCGCGCTCGATAACGAGCTCGGCCACGCGGGTGTGGTTGTCGGCGGGCATATCGAAGGTCGAGGCAACGACCTCGCCCTTGATGGAGCGCTGCATATCGGTGACCTCTTCGGGGCGCTCGTCGACGAGCAGGCAGATGAGGTGCACCTCGGGGTTGTTGATCGAGATGGACTGGCAGATCTTCTTAAGGATCGTTGTCTTGCCGGCCTTGGGCGGCGACACGATCAGGCCACGCTGGCCCTTGCCGATCGGCGACACGATATCGATGGCACGACCGGTAATGGAATCCTTGCCGTGCTCCATGCGCAGCGGCTCGTTGGGATAGACCGGGGTAAGGTCGCCGAACTTGGGGCGGTTGCGGATCTGCTCGGGATCCATGCCATTAACGGTCGTGATCTTGGCGAGGCCGGCGCGCTTGTCGCCGCCGCGCGAGGGGCGCAGCGAGCCCTCGATGACATCGCCCGTGCGCAGACGCGCGGAGCGGATGAGGTAAGCGGGGACGAAGGCGTCCTCGTTGGACTTCATGTAACCGTGGGCGTGAATGATACCGGAGCTGTCCGGGCGAATCTGCAAGATGCCCTTAATATCGCGGAAGCCCTCGGCCTTCGCGGCAGTCGTGTAGATCTCCTCGACGAGCTCGGCCTTCTTCTTGCCGGTCGTCTCGATCTCGAACTCTTTTGCCTTCTCGCGCAGCTCGGCGACCTTCATGGCCGCAAGCTCCTCGCGCGAAAGCGTGGGCTCGGTGGGGGCGGCGTTACGCTCCTTGTTGCGCTGTTTGCGGTCGCGCTGACGGCCGCGGCGATCGTTGTTGCGATCGTCCTTGCGGTCGTTGCGCTCGTCGTTGCGCTTGTGCTGACGGCGGTTGGGGCGAGCGCCCTCTTCGGTCTCGACGCCTTCGGCAGCCGTGGCAGCAGCATCGGTACCGGACGGAGCCTCGCCCTCTGCCTTGGTGTCGGTGTTGGCATGGTTGCTGGGTTCGGCGTCGCCCTGCTGCTCGGCAACCTTGGCCTTTGCAGACTTCCTGCGCGTACGCCTGGACTTATCAGTCGGCGGCTGATCGGAGTTCTCGGCCTCGGAAGCGGCATCGGCGGTTGCCTCGGAGGACTTGTCGTCGACGGGCTTGGCGTCGGCCTTGGCCTTGGACTTCGTCGAACGCTTTGCCGCGGTGCGACGGCTACGGCCGGGGCGGACATCGGCGGGCTCGGCATCGACAGATGCGGGAGCCTCGGTGGACGGAGCGTCCTGGACCGGCGCGTCGGCCGTGGCCGCGGGCTCGGCCGTCACCGCTGCGCTCCGAGCAGCAGCTGCTGCGGCAGCGGCTTTCTCGGCCTCAACAAACGCCTTGGGCTTGCGGCCGCGACGATGCGGGCGCAGAGCCGGGTCAACGGCGGGAACCTCGTTAGCCTCAGCGGGCACGACGGGCTCAGCGGAGGGAGCATCCTCCCCTGCCGCGGAACGAGCCGGAGCTTCAGCGACCTCAGGAGTCGGCTGCTCAGCGGGCTGCTGCGTCTTGGCTGCCGCACGGTGACGCGTGCGCGGCGCCGGCTTCTCGGCCATCTGCTCGGCAGCAGGAGCCTCATTGGCCGCCGGAGCCTCGAGTACGCCCGGCACGGCAAGCTCGGTCAGTGCCGCGGCCTCGCGCTCGGCAGCGCGACGGCGGGCGCGCACTACCTGGGCCTCGCTGATCTGTGCCAGCGCACGGGCCTGCGCGACCTCATCGGAAATGGGGGCCGACGCATCGGCGGCAGCGGGCCGCTTCGCGCGCGTGGTGCGCGTCGTGCGACGCTTAGGCTTTGCGGCCTCCTCGCCGTCCACAGCAGGCTTGGCCACACGGCGCGTGCGCTTGGGCTTGGCGGGTGCAGCCTCCTCGCTAGCAACGGGCGTGGCAGGCGCGGCGGCCTTAGGCGCCTCAGGAGCCGAGACCTGCGCCGGCGCGGGCACCACGGCCTGGCCCGACGTAACCGGTGCAGCGGGAGCCGTTTGCGTCGTCGTTATTTCGTTTTCTTGTTGTTGATCAGACACAGTGTTTGCTCAACTTTCTTTTCAAGCCCTGCGATCACATGCTCCCTGCATATACCTTCAGGGCGGCTAAACAGTCTAGCTCCGTCCAAAAAGCGACGGGCACCATTGATCTGTATCGAGATGATTGCGTCAAATACGCAGCGTAAGTGTAACACAACCGCTGCCACCTGCAACTTAGTCATCGGAGACGTTCATAAACGACTAGTCAAAAGGGACACTCTTGCCCTAAGGCGCCTTCAAATGATGCGACTAGGGAGCAAATCCATGGCGTCGGGATTCGCCGCGCCACGAAACGCGCCTATCTACTACGCTTACCCCCGGACCCCTGACCATACCCTTGTTTTTTCAGAAACAGCGAGTCCGCTACCTGCGGTTTTAATATTGCGATTTTCGGCGTGGTTCGGGGTACGCACTTAAACGTAGTAGATGCCCCCGATTCTTGGCAGAGGGTGTTCCGCCGTTCCTCCACGAGACAAAAATGACCCATTTTCCTCCGTCCCCAAGGGGTCATTTTCAAAACTATGACGGTTTACGGGGCCAGAATGATACAAGCCAACCATACCCTGCATTTTCAAGAAACAATGAGCCATCTACCTTCGGTTTTAATTTCGCTATTGGCGCCATGGTCGCCAGTTGGTGATTCAGCCCCGTAAACCGGTATAGTTGCGATTTGGTAGCATTTCCCAACACACCAAAAAGCACCGCCAAACGCAAGAAGCCCGACCTCCGCATGAACTGCGCCCCAAATCTTGGACGCCCTAAATAGCGACTAGGCCGCAAGGGC
>UQJV01000053.1 GCA_900541475.1 uncultured Collinsella sp. | reverse complement strand
CGTGCGACGGGGGCGAGGCGAATGGCTGAGCGGTATCGATATGCGGGTTCAACGGTATCACATTGACCACATAGATTTTTAACTTGCATTTCTACCCGCCCTTTTCGTAGAGTCGCCGATACGTGCTTAGCGCACCCTCGGCGCGTCCGGCAGGCTTTGCGAAATGGGATCCAGGAGACTTCGGCGCAGCATCATCTTGCGGAATGCTTCTAATGAGCCTCCCATCCTTCAAAAACAGAATCTCATCGCACAGCCTATCGACCGAATCCAAGATGTGGGATGACATGATGATGCACGTACCAGAATCGGCCAGCTTCCTGAGAATCTCGGAATGCAAGTTCACCCTGCTGGGGTCGAGCGCGTTCATGGGCTCATCTAATAGAAGGTACCGCGCGCCCGTCGCATACGCAATCGTCAGGGTAAGCTGCTGCTTCATGCCCTGGCTCAGAGTGCGAATACTCATCTTCGCGAACTCGCCTATCTGCGTTTGTTCCACTATCTCTTCGATATCGCGAGCATGCGGCCACATATCGCAAACCATCTTGAGGTGATCTTCCGCACGCAATCCGGGATACAGCAGCGTCCCCTCACCAGGTGCATAGAAGATCATAGAACGGACCTCTCTCGCACCCGTACCCTGCACCTCATCCAGAACGATGCTCCCGTCCACGCGAGGACCCGGCAAACCTGCCATCGCACGCAGCAACGTCGTCTTTCCATGCCCGTTCGGAGCGACGAGACCGTAGACCGTACCCGAGGCAAACTCAGCGTTCACCGAATCTACGAGCACCTTCTTTCCATAAGAGATCGTCAGCGTTTGAAGGTCAATCATCGAGATCATCCCCTTTCGATCTTTGGAACACTCAGGCGCACCATCAACGGAGATACGGCGCCCAAGACCACCAGCAGAGCGCCCGATGCGCCGACGACCTCTCCAAAAGGCATCGCGTTCGTCCCTCGCCCAAGGAACCCAATCGTCCCCACCTGGGAAGCGGGATCAAACGAGGCGAATGGAGCCAGCAGCGCGACGCCCATGCCCACGCTTTCAACATGAGCGCTCAACGAACCCAACACCAAGAGAACCGCGCAAACCATTCCGGTGACAACGGGGTTGCGGCTAATCGCTGCTGTCAACGCAGCGACGACGGAAATCACGCCGTATGCCATGACCAGCAACGGAATACTGCACAACACCGCCTCCCCCACCGTGGACGTTGTCGAAGCTCCCGCCCGAATGAGAGCGACGGGATACTCCGATCCACCCGCACCGCTCTTAATCACGGACACAACGACAGCGGGAACCATCGACACCAAAAGCAGCACCAAGCCAAGCAGGAGAGCCAGCGCAACAGCCGTCAGAAAACGCACATGCGCTGTTGCGGGGATCTGGAGAACCAGAAGGGAACGACACTGCAGGTGGGTGCACGCGAGCGATGTGACAACCACGGGCAACAGCAAAAATAAGGAGGGAAGCGCTGCCTGGAGATACGAAAGGAGGATTAATGGGGGCATCTTCGTACTTAACTCGTAAACCTTGGGGTCCGGCAAGCTCGCGATCGACTCAAGCAGAAGGGCGCGCGCCTCCGCACGAGAAGGAGTCTCCGGCTCGATTCCGATCGATTGCAGGAGAGTCGCATCTGCCGCGCCCAGCTCACCTCGAGCGCGCTCGTACGTCGCAAGGCTTCGAAACCCCTCCGCAGGCATAGGCGCGTACACGAAACCCGAAAGAGCATCCCGCATGTCTTCCAGGGCCGCTTTGCCCTCGACGTCCATATTCGCAGCGTTCTGCTCTAGATACCGATCTATTGAACGGAGCTCCCCATCCCTATACCGAACAGCGGAAACGTTATCAGCGTCAGGAAACATCTCGACCAGAGCCGGGGCCAGCATCGTCGTCGACATTGCAATCGCGCATACGGCGAGGGCAGGAGAACGCAGGAGCAGTTTCCCCATCGTTCTTACGTATGCAACGGCGGAGGCACAAGCGCTCGAACGAGTTGCCGTTCTCGATGCAGTGAAGGAACCTCTCTCAAGACAAATCGGGGATATCGGGCACGCGCAGCCGCTCTTTCCAGCAACGCAAAGCAGGCTAATTGCCAGCACCTCGATCCCGATTGCGCATACGAGGGCAATCGCGCCACGCTCGAAGCAAAGTCCAGGCAGATTCACTATCTGCGTTGTCGGGTACGGGCTATAGGCGCCGACGGTCAACTCAGTGTTCGCATACGTAAGGGGATTCAACAGGGCGAACTCACGTAAAGCGATGGATCTTCCGTAATACCCGGGAACCATCGTCACCCCCATCAGGGCACATACGAACACGATTCCAAGCGTAGGGTTATTGGCAATCTTCACGGCAAGGTGAACGACAAGCGAGATGAACGCTGCCACCAAGAATTGCAAGATGGCCGTCTGCGCGAACACCAGCCAAGCCGGTTTGATAACCGGAGTCGCATATTGAATGTAGCCTATCGGATAGAACGGCGAGCCCGGGCCATTCTTCACAAGCGCGGCGATTATCCCTGGAAGATTGATGGCGAGGACGGCAAGCATTGCAAAAACACTCGCCCATACGCTCGATGCAACAAGTCTACCCAGCTCGCCCATCGGTGCCTGGATGATGAGCTTTTCACGTTTGTTAAGACGCGCGGCAAGGAACGAGACGGCAACGGCCGTTGCGACCCATAGCAAGTACTCCTTCGATCCGTCATAATAGGTGTACTCTCCATCCGATATCTGCAGAAACGGAAGTAGGGGAGAGAGCGGTGCCAAGATAAGACGTCCCGCGGCAAGAGGGTACAGAAGCGCGGGCATGCTTGATGAAGAGGTATAGACACCGTCCTCCCCCGCATTCACAAGCGCATCCGCATAGGATGCTGACAATTCCTGCTCAACACGGGTTATTCCCGACTCGAGGTATTCGACCCGTCCGTCGATGCCAGCCGCGCTCCTGAAGACGGGCAGAGCACAAAGAACCATCAACGCAACAACGACAACACAGAGCGACCTGGAGGAGAGAAGCGACCTAAAGATCGCCTTCGAGATTTTGAGCATATTCATCGCCAACCTTAACCTCATCCAGTCGGAACAGAGGGGCCGAACAAAATGCTCGGCCCTTATTACTTGCCGGCAAAGTCAATTTAACATAAACTGTTAAAAAGTAACCTGAGTTTTTTAAATTCTTCGGAGGTTATTATGAGTTCCGACAATCGCACTCCCCGGCTTCATTCCTTCCGCATCGCATGTGCGATAGCCTCTGCGACCCTTTGCGCCACCGCCATCGCACAAGTGGCGCTCTCCTTAAAGCCAGCAATCGAAGTGCTCGACAACCCTGTAATTGCAGACTCCCCCGCGTATCCAGCCCTTGCGATCTCGACATTGGTCCCTGCCGTCATCGGTATCGCTACGACCATCCTCAGCGCCGTTCTCGTGTGGACGATCAAGAGCGGAGACCCCTTCAAGAAAGGGTCTGCGACATGCTTGAAGGTGCTCGGCATTCTCTTCGTTGTTCAAGCTGCCACCAGCCTCTACGCCGGCTCACTCGAAACCTCCGTTTCGATGTTTGGCGGCGAGGGGGCCGTCGGCGCCCAAGAGATCGCTTCATCATTCGACTGGACCTCTCTGGTTCTCGGCATCGTCCTGTTCATGCTTTCCCAGCTCTTCTTGTACGCCCGAGAGCTGTACCTCGACTCCGACGAGATTGCGTAAGGAAACGCCATGCCCGTAATTGTTCGCCTCGACAAGATCATGGCCGAGCGAAAGATTTCCTCGAACGAACTTGCCGAAAGGATTGGAACCACGCCCGTGAACCTGTCCCGTATAAAAAAAGGGCATATTCGCGGCATTCGCTTCAACACACTCGAGCAGCTATGCCTCGCCCTTCGTTGCCAACCCGGAGACCTTCTCGAAGTCATGAGCGAAGAGGATGCCCGAAAGGAGTTCGGACTCGATTGGTCCGCCGAGGATTAGAGGGCGGTCGTACTCGCCCTGCACACGGGGATGCGAATCGGCGAGGTCTGCGGCCTTCGGTGGTGCGATGTGGATTTCGAGACGGGCCTGATCTCGATCAGGCACTCGGTGGCGTACGCGAAGGGGATGGGTTCGTTCATCAAGGACACCAAGACCCATGATTCCAGGGCCATTCCCATCGACCCGGTCGGTCTGCTCCCCTTCCTGAAGGAGATTCACGAGATCAATCACGGGAAGTTGCGCTCGCGTGGCCTCGTCGGGTCGGTCGGAATCGGGGACTGCTACGTCCTGTCGGGGCCGGGCGCGACCTTCGCGACGACCAGCTATATCTGCAGGGCGTTCAAGACGTTCTCGAAGACCAACGGCCTCATGGGCACCAACGACGAGCTGATTACGTCCCACGGCCTTCGCCACACGTTCGCCACGCAGCGGATCCGCCAGGGCGGCGATATCAAGGCGCTCCAATCCATCCTCGGGCACAAGGACGCCATGGTGACGCTCAACGTCTACGCCGACATCGAGCCTATCTCCAAAATCCACAACATGCTGCGCGCCTCGCCGTGCCTTTGGCGCGGGTACCTCGGGCTGAGGGTCGATCCGGGCCCCATGTTCCAACAGAGGATCCAGGAGTCCATCGAGACGCTCCAGGCGTTCGGATACGGCATCACCGAGCCGGACGACCGGAATATCGTCATACGCGACGTGAAGACGATCAGCCGGCTCTACCCCACCGAGTACGCGGCGGTGCTGGGGGCCATCCCGACCGAGGCCACGGTGGTCCGATAGGGGCGCCGCCCGCGGCATGCGCCGCGGAGCGGTATCCCCTACCGAAGGGCGGGGATGCCCTCCGCTTCCAGTTCGGAATCAGCCGTCGGAGGCGTTCGGCTGACTGCGGGAACGGCCTGTCCGCTCAATGTGTTCGGCTGAGATCGGAAATCAACCCAACACGAGCCGGACACGCGCCAGACGGCTCTTCCCCGTGCGGCCTTCCCCCTTACGCTCATGTTGCAGGCATGTAACGCCGCAGCGAGCGCGCCTTTTTTGCGCCAGACAGGTACAATGATGAACACTGTACCGTAGCGGAGCGCCCCCGCGCGCCGCAACCACGCGAAAGGGTTTCCCATGGCCGAGATCTCGTCCTCCCGCATCGTCATCACCGTCCTTGGCAAGAACCGCCCCGGTATCGTCGCCGGCGTCACCCGTGTTCTGGGCGAGGCCAACGTCGACATCCGCGACATTACGCAGTCCATTATCGAGGACATCTTCACCATGACCATGCTGGCCGACACCGCCGAGTCCAAGCTCGACTTCGCCGAACTGCAGAAGGCCCTGGCCGAAGCAGGCGAGCTTTCGGGCGTCAACGTGTCCATCCAGCGCGAGGACGTCTTTAACTTTATGTACCGCCTGTAGCGAACAATCCGCCCGGGGCAGCTTGACGTCATATCGTCCAAGCGCGCGGCCCCCAAGCGGACCGGAGAGGAGCGCGCATGGCCTACGACGCCAAGAAAATCTACTACCGCTTCGACGATCACCTGAGCCGCCTGGTTTTGGATTACGAGGCGAGCCGTCAGATTTCGCCCGAAAGCGAAAACCTCTACCACGGCCTGCCGACCGCCCCGTACGACGAGGGCTTGTTCGTGGAGCACAACGTCAAGCGCGGCCTGCGCAATGCCGACGGCTCGGGCGTGGTCGCGGGCCTTACCCGCATCTCGGATGTGCATGGCTACAACAAGGTCGACGGAAAGGTCGTGCCCGATCAGGGCAAACTCACGCTTCGTGGCTACAGCATCGAGGACCTGGTCAACAACGCCCAGGCCGAGGATCGCTATGGCTACGAAGAGGTCGCCTACCTGCTCATCACGGGCTCTCTGCCCAACAAAGAGGAGCTCGACGGTTTTTGCGGACGTCTGGGTGCTTTTAGGCACCTGAGCGACGAGTACGTCAAAGAGTTCCCCATGACCACGGTGTCGTCGAGCATCATGAATGTGCTTCAGCGCGCCGTGCTGCTGCTCTACGCCTTCGACGCCGAGCCCGACGCCATTACACCCGAGCACGAAATCGACGTCGCCATCTCCATGCTCGCCCGTCTCCCCCGCATCGCCGCCTTCGCGCATATGGCCTCGGTCGCCAAGCGCCGCGGCTCCGAGGTTCATGTACCGCACCCCACGCCCGGCCTCTCCACCGCCGAGACCATCCTGCAGGTGTTGCGCGGCGGCATGGCATTCACCCGCGACGAAGCCATGCTGCTCGACGTGATGCTCATGCTGCATGCCGAGCACGGCGGCGGCAACAACTCCACGTTTGCCTGCCGCGTGCTGTCCTCCTCGGCCACTGACCCGTATTCCGCCTACGCCGCGGCCATCGGCTCGCTCAAGGGCCCGCGCCACGGCGGCGCCAACGCCAAGGTCGTGTCCATGCACGAGGACATCCGTGCGCATGTCTCCAATTGGGAGGACGATGACGAGGTCGCAGCCTACCTGGGCAAGATCCTCGACAAGCAGGCCTTCGACGGCACGGGCCTCATCTACGGTATGGGCCACGCCGTCTACACGCTGAGCGACCCGCGCGCCGAGGTGTGCCGCCGTTACGCGCGCACGCTTGCCGCCAAGAAGGACCTGGGCGAGGAGTTCGCGCTCATCGAGCGCATCGAGCGCCTGGCACCGCAGGTGATGCGCGACCACGGCATGACCAAGCCCATCTGCGCCAACATCGACCTGTACACGGGCTTTATCTACAAGATGCTCGGCGTGCCCGAGACGCTCTTTACGCCGCTGTTCGCCGTCGCCCGCATGGCCGGCTGGTCGGCGCACCGCATGGAAGAGCTCTTCTGCGCGCACCGTATCATCCGCCCGGCCTATCGTCCGGTGATCGAGCCGCTGGGGTACAAGCCGCTCGCCGACCGCTAGGACGCGGACCGTTATAGAACCCGAGCGTGGCCAGGGCATCACCGCCCTCGGCCACGCTTTTTATGCCAGTAGAAAGGATCGCAACGAATGATTGTGTTTTCCGATATGGATGGAACGCTGTTGACGAGTGACAAGCAGATGAGCGACGCCACCTGGGCGATGCTCGACGAGCTCGCACGTCGCGGCATTGAGTTTGTACCGTGCACGGGGCGTCCGCTGTCGGGCATCTTTGAGCCCATCCTCGCCCATCCTGCCGTGCACTACGCGGTCTGCGCCAACGGTGCCAGCGTCTGGCAGCTCGACGAGGATGTGCCCACCGATGCCTCACGCGCCACGCGCATCTTGAGCCGACCGCTCGACCGCGGCATCGCCCATCGCATCCATCGCATCGCCGCCGGCCATGACGTCACCTTCGATATCTTCGCGGACGGGCAGTGCTTCCTCCCCCGCTCGCTCTACACGCGCCTGGACGAATTCTGCGGCGGCGACCCCCACATCGCGGCTTCGCTCAAGCGCACACGAACACCGATCGACATGGATATCGACAGCAAGATCGACGAGGTCGAGACGCTCGAACGCATCGCCATGTACTGGCACGACCCGGCTGATCGCGACGCCATCGCGGCGGAGCTCGACACGCTCGGAGGCATTGAGGTCACGCGTTCGTACGCCATGAATATCGAGGTCATGGGCGAGGGCGCCACCAAGGGAACGGCCCTCACGTGGCTATGCGAGCACCTGGGCGAGCGTCTCGCCGACGCCTGGGCGTTCGGCGACAACATCAACGACATCCCCATGCTGCAGGCAGCGGGCCACGGCATGGCCATGATCAACGCCGAGCCCGAGGACCGCGAGGCCGCCGACGCCATCACCGAGTTCGACAACGACCACGACGGCGTCGCCCGCGCCATCATGGCCGCCCTCGCCTAGTCATTGGGGACGTTCTTAAACGACTAGTCGTTGGGGACGTTCTTGAATGACTAGTCGTTGGGGACACTCTTCGCAAAAAGCTGCAAGGACTGTCCCCCACTGTCGGCAGAAAAGGAACGTCCCCATCTGCCGGATTAGGAGAGGCTCTCCAGCACGCGACGGAGCTCATGCTGAACGGCGTGGTCGCGGTTGCAGCCTACGACGCGATCGGCCACCGCCTTAAGCGCGGGGCGCGCGTTTTCCATCGCGCAGCCCGTGCCGACAAAGCGAATGATCTCGTAGTCGTTCATCGAGTCACCAAACGCCATGACCTCGTCGCGACCAATGCCGTAATGCTCCGCGAGCTGCGCGATACCCGAGGCCTTCGACACACCAGGCTGCATGGCATCGATCCACGCGTTGCCCGAAGGCGCAAAAGTAAAGAGCTGACCAAGTTCGCGCTGTAGCACGTACGCGCTGTCCATAACCGCACTGTCGTCGCAAAAGATACTCGCTTTGATGATATTTACGCTGGGATCGGGCAGCTCCCAAATGCGCTCGGCATTGGGAAGGTCCTTATCGACCTCACGCACGAACTTGCACTCGTCATCGAGCAGGAAGGACTTGGTTCGGTCAAAGAGCGCAAGATGCAGATTGGGAAACGTCCTGACGGCTTGGGCGAGCCTTCGAATCGCCAGGTGGGAATACACCTCACGGTCTACCATCTTACCGTCGGCGTAGACCTGGGCGCCGTTAGCGGCGACAAAGTCCATATTGTCGCGAACGGGCGCAAAAAACTCGCACAGGCGATCGTAGCGACGACCTGACGATGCGGCAAAATGTACACCATGCTCGCGTAGTGCCAGGATCAGTTCATAGGTCTCAGGCGGCACCTGGCCATTTTCGTCAAGCAGTGTGCCGTCCATATCGGATGCAATCAGTTTAAACATAGAAAACTCCCTTCGGGCTTGTTGGAATCGAACGTGTATCCGATTCCAACGTACCCAAAGGGAGCTCAAATAAGACTCCGCGGGCGTAAACGTTACAAGGACCTGGCAAATAGCTCACACATGCCAGAGGTCCTACGGTCGCGGCGTCAAGCAGCCCGCCAAAGAGTGTCCCCGATGACTAGTCGTTTAAGAACGTCCCCGATGACTAGTCGGCGTAGGTGAAGGTCGTGACGTCGAACATGCCCTCGGGGCGGATGCGAAGCGTCGGGATGACCGGCAGGGGCAGGAAGATGATGCCCATGATGGGGTCGAGCGGCGGCTCAATACCCATGGCGCGCGCCTTGACCATAAAGTCGTCGTGCTGCGCGGCAACGTCCTCGGCCGTGCCTTCGCTCATCAGGCCACCGAGCGCCAGCGGAATGCGCGCCACGACCTCGCCGTTGCGCACCAGCACGTGACCACCTTGGCCCACGGCCTCAACGGCGGCCATCATATCGGCGGCGTTGTCGCCCACCACGCACACGTTGTGCGAGTCGTGGCCGATCGTGGAGGCAATGGCGCCACCCGTGATGGTGAAACCGCGCACCCAGCCGCGACCGATGTGCTTGCCGACCAGGCCCAGGCCAGCGGGGCCGTCGCCGTCGGCGCCCTCGGCCTGCAGCGACACGCCGCGGCCATGGCGCTCAATCAGCATAATGCGACGCAAGTCCTCGTCAGTCTCAGGACGAACCATGCCCGTGATGGCCTTGCCCGGCACCACGTCAATCACGGCCTCGCCCGGCTTAAAGGCATAGTCGAATACGTCGAGCGAAAGCTTCGGCAGCTTAACGGAGGCGCGCAGCTCATCGGCAAGGGCCGCAACCTCGGCCATCTCGGGTGCAATCTCGCCCACAAAGGTGCCGTCCTGCGCCACCAGAGCACCGGCGGCATATACGCGATGCGGAGCCGTGGCAAACGTCAGGTCATTGAGCACCAGCAGGTCAGCACGCTTGCCCGGGGCAATCGCACCGCGTAGCTCGTGCGGGTCGCGGCAGCCGTGATCCAGGCCAAACGCCTCGGCCGTGGAGAGGGACGCCATAGAGATAGCGACCACGGGGTCGATACCGGCCTCAATCGCCACGCGGCAGGCATTGTCGATCATGCCGGTTGCAAGCGCATCGGAAGGAGCGCGGTCGTCAGTCGCAAAGCAGCAGCGGCGGGCGCGCGCGGGATTCTCCAGCAGCATCGGCGACAGGTTGGCCAGATCATGGCTGCACGTACCTTCGCGCAGCATCACGTACATGCCGCGAGACAGCTTGTCGAGCGCCTCCTCGGGAATCGTCGACTCGTGGTCGGCGATAATGCCTGCCGCAGCATAGGCGTTGAGGTCCTTGCCGGCAACGAGCGGGGCATGACCGTCAACCTGTTTGGACGGCGTCTGGTTGGCAGCGTCGATACGAGCACAGGTCTCGGGATCGGCCATAAAGACGCCCGGCAGGTTCATCATTTCGCCCAGACCAAAGACATCACCCGGATATTCGGCAAAAAACGCCTGCATATCGGCAGCGGTGATGACGGCACCGGCCTGCTCGTCGGGCAGTGCGGGCACGCACGAGGGCATCATGTACTTGATGGAAATAGGAGCGCGACGACCGTCCTCGATCATAAAGCGCAGGCCGTCGAGCCCCGCCACGTTGGCAATCTCGTGGCTGTCGGCAATGGCAGTAGTGGTACCGCGCGTCGCCGCCATGCGCGCATACTCGGCAGGGCGGATGTTCGAAGACTCAATATGCAAGTGTCCGTCAATAAAACCGGGGGCAAGATAGCGGCCCTGGCAATCGATGACCTCGGTAGCCTCATACGTACCGGCGGCATCGTCGCGACCATCGTAGAGCACACCGACGATCACGCCATCCTTGACGGCAACACTACCGGGCGCTACGCGTTGGCCGTACACATCGACGATCTGCGCGTTGGCAAACAGCGTGTCGACGGGCACGCGACCCTCGGCGGCCTCAATCACAGACCTCATGACCTCAACGGACATACATACTCCTTTAACCGTAGAAAAAAGCTGCGGAGCGGACAGGCCTTCACCGCAGCAAACCAATAGCCATTGTATGCCCAAAAGGAGGCCGCCGATAACACCCCTTCCGTTTAACGGCACCGCCAAATGATCCCTTGGGGACGGAGGAAAACGGATCACCGGGCCAGACCGACCCCCTCGGTGATCCGTTTTCCTC
>UQJV01000052.1 GCA_900541475.1 uncultured Collinsella sp. | reverse complement strand
CCCTGACCTCTTGACTGCCAGTCAAGCGCTCTCCCAGCTGAGCTACGCCCCCGTGACGAGGAGATACTATAGGGGAAGTTGACGCGGCGTGCAAGGACTTTTTTGAGTCAGACTTTAAATGCCTATTGATATAGGAAAGCGATGGCGGTGCCGGTGCGGACTTGGATCGTGGCTGTTGACCTGACGACGTTGCTGATGCCCGTGTCGGCCAACAGGCCCAGGGGGCTGTGGTCTAGCTCCCATTCTAGGCCGTGTTCGCTTACCTTGGTGTTGGGGGCAATTGCGATGATGGAGAACGTCTTGCCCTCGGCGCCTTCGATGGTCCACGACTCGCCTGCGCGAAGGATGCGGGAAACCACCTTGTCCTCGGCAATCCAGACTGGAGCGTCATCGTAGCCTGCGAGCAGGCCCAGTACGGAAAGCGCCATATCCGGGCGGCCGCCCGTGGCGCAGGTCGCAACCACTTCGGCACCCGGCCAGCGGCGTCGGACGGAATCGAGCGCCAGCGCCAGGTCGGTATAGTCCTTGTACGGGTCGTGGCGCTCAACTTCAAAGTCGGTGGCGGCATCGACCAGCGCGCGGCCTGCGTCGCTCACCGTGTCGGCATCCCCCACATATACGTCGCAGCTCAAACCGGCACCCAGCAGAGCATCCAGGCCGCGGTCCACAGCGATGACGTGGTCGCACTCCCCTGCTAGCCTACGCAACAGATCCGCGCTCGCCACCACGGGCGAGCCGCAGACCACTAATACCTTACAAACCACAGCCCTCGCCTATCCCTCAAACGCCAGCACGTGATCCAGATCCAGGTCCTTATAGCTGTCGATAAAGAAATCGCAGTTGGCGCGTACGTCGTCGCGCTTCATGCGGCCGTGCGGGTCATAGATACCTACACGCTTAAAGCCCGCGGCGCCAGAGCTCTTAAGGCCAAAAACGGCGTCCTCAAACACCCATGCGCGCTCAAACTTGTGCCTATGGCGCTCCTCCAGGCGGCGCAGCGCGAGCTCATACACATCGGGGAACTGCTTGGAGCGTCCTGCCTCGCCGGTGGTGGTCACAAACTCCATGTAGGCATCGAGCCCGGCTCCCGCAAGTGCAGACTTAACCAGCTCGGCCGGCGTGGACGTGGCGACGCACATGGCAATGCCCACCGCCTTCGCCTGCTCCAAAAATGTCAGAAGCCCCTCGCGCGGCGGCACCTTGGAGTAGCCATCGATCAGAATGTCACTCAGCTCGAGATAGAGCTCCTCGCCATTTGCGCTAATACCCCACGTGTCGTGGTAGGCCTGGCATTCGTCCTCCAGCGAAAGATGCTCAAACTGAGCAAAATCGTCGACCGTCACGTCAATTCCGTAGCGGTGCAATAACTCGGGCTGGGCATAGGCCCAAACGGGGGTGCTATTAACCAGTGTGCCGTCGCAATCGAAAATAAAAGCAACGTTGGGGGCGGCGGTCTGGGACATAAACGAACCTTTCGATGTCAAATGGTAAACATCCTGCTAAAAACGTTTTACCAAACGTCAGACTAACAATCTTGAAACCCTAATTGGTAAAACTGTCAAGAGTTTTACCACGGCAATTCTGCCAGTGGTCTAAACATGGCGCTTACCGATTAAACGCCGCCCTAAAACCACTTTCCTTCATAAAAGTAACGTACAGGTGTTATCGTAGTTTCTGCCGAAAGTTCCACCGAGCACGCGAGGTGGAACGAATCATAGAACTATCGCCGTCCCTTCGATTCGTGCAGCCTTGGACCTTTCGCATCTAGTCACCAAGGCAACACGCTGCCGCGTCATGATGGGATCAAACGTGAGCGATACAAAGCTAAAGCCAACGGCTAAAAAGCCCGCAACCCGTAAAGCCGCCCCGCACGCACCGGAGCTCACCAAGGACGATGTCTATCTATTTGGCATCGGCACGTGGGAGCGCAGCTGGGAAAAGATGGGCGCGCACCCCGACACGCAGAACCGTACGCGCGGCTGGCGCTTTTGCGTTTGGGCGCCCGACGTAAAGAGCGTGCATGTCATTGGCGAATTTAACGACTGGGATGAGGAAGCCAACCCGCTGGTGCCCGTGCATACGAGCGCTATTTGGGAAGGCTTTATTCCTGGCGCAGAACAAGGTCAGCTCTATAAGTATCTCATCGAGACCAACGAGGGCGAAAAGCTCTACAAGGCCGATCCGTATGCCTTTAAGGCCGAGTGCCCTCCGGGTACTGCGAGCGTGCTGTGGACACTCGACGGCTATAAGTGGAACGATGCCGCATGGCTCAAGCGCCGTGCCGGCCACAACCACATGTCACAGCCCCTTAACATCTACGAGGTTCATATTGGCTCGTGGAAGCGCCATGGCGACGCACCGCAGGGCGAGCCGGACGAGTACTGCAACTACCCCGGCCCCATGGATCCCTTCCCCGCGCAACGCGGCGAGTTCTACACTTACGAAGACCTGTCGGTGGAGCTCGTGGACTACGTGCGCGACATGGGCTACACGCATATCGAGGTCATGCCGCTCATGGAGCATCCCTTCGACGGCTCCTGGGGCTACCAGACGACCGGCTACTATGCCGCCACGTCGCGCTATGGCGACCCGCAGCAACTCATGCACTTTATCGATGCGTGCCACGAGGCTGGCATCGGCGTGATCATGGACTGGGTGCCCGGCGGTTTTTGCGCAGACTCCCACGGCCTTGCCACCTTTAACGGCCACATGCTGTTTGAGCACGAGATTCACCCCAACTGGGGCACGCACAAGTTTGACTTCGCCCGCGGCGAGGTCCGCTCCTTCCTGGTCTCCAACGTGCTGTACTGGCTCGAGAACTTCCATGTTGACGGCATTCGCATGGACGGCGTATCCAGTATGCTGTACCTCAATTTTGGCATCGACGATCCGGGCCAAAAGAAGTTCAACAAGTACGGTACCGAGGAGGACCTGGACGCCAGCGCATTTATCCGTCAGGTCAACTGCGCCGTGGAGGCACACTACCCCGACGTGATGATGATGGCCGAGGAGTCCACCGCGTGGCCGCTCGTGACCTACCCGCCTCAGGACGGCGGCCTGGGCTTCCACTACAAGTGGGACATGGGCTGGATGAACGACACCCTGCACTACATGCAGACCGATTTTCCGTGGCGCCCCGGCAACCACGGCCTGCTCACGTTCTCCATCATGTACACCTTTACCGAGAACTTTATCTGCCCGCTGAGCCACGACGAGGTCGTACACGGCAAGTGCTCGCTGATCGGCCGCATGCCGGGCGACTGGTGGCGCCAGTTTGCCGGCCTGCGCACGCTGGCCTTCTACCAGATGACGCACCCCGGTGCCAAGCTCAACTTTATGGGCAATGAGATCGGCCAGTTTATTGAGTGGCGCTACTACGAGTCCATCCAGTGGTTCCTGACCGAGGAGTACGAGACCCACCGTCATCATCAGGCGTTTATCAAGGCGCTCAACCACCTGTACACCGCCGAGCCCGCCCTGTACGAGCGCGGCTACACCGACGACGGCTTTACCTGGATCGACGCGGACAACTCCAAGCAGTCCATCGTGAGCTTTGTGCGCCAGGGCGAGGACGTCGATGACGACCTGGTGATTCTGATCAATTTTGATCCGGCAAGCTACGAGAGCTTCCGCGTGGGCGTGCCGCGCGAGGGCAACTGGGAGGTCATCTTTGATTCCGACCGTCCCGAGTTCGGTGGCAGCGGATACGCCGGTGAGGAGCCCTACACCTGCTCGAGCGAGCCCTATCCCTGGAACGGGCAGATGGACTCCATCGAGATTAAGGTGCCCGGTCTGGCAGGCGTGGTACTTAAGCGCCGCGGTCCCAGCAGCTATAAGCCGCTGGTGGTTGAGGAGCCCAAGAAGGCGACGCGCAAGCGCTCGTCCACGGTGAAGCCCAAGCCTGCGGCTGCTAAGAAGGCTCCGGCTAAGGCGAAGGCTGCCAAGCCCGCCGCCAAGGCTTCGGCCAAGTCCACCACGGCCAAAAAGGCAGCCACCAAAAAGGCTACTCCCAAGGCTAAGGCAGCTGCTGTTAAGGCTCCTGCCAAGAAAGCGTAACAAAAGCGTTACCACTGTAATTACCCGCCCCGTCAGGCGTAGGATGTAAGTCATAACCGTTCCGGGAGAAACATCCCCGGGGGGAAAGGAACGTATGAATAAGATCTTCGACAACAAGCAGGAGTTTACCGAGCTCTATCGCGATGCCGTCATGAGCATCAGCGGCAAGAGCGTCGAGGCCGCCAGCGACCTCGATCGCTTTAACGCCCTGGCCAAGCTCGTGGCCGAGAAAGCACGCACCGTTGCCACTAAGGGTGACGCCCGCGTCACCGCCGAGGGCAAGAAGCGCGTGTACTACTTCTCGATCGAGTTTTTAATCGGCCGCCTGCTCGACAACTACCTTCTCAACTTTGGCGTGCGCGACATGGTCGCCGAGGCGCTTGACGACATGGGCTTTGATCTGTCCGTCATCGAGAACCAGGAGCCCGATCCGGCACTGGGCAACGGTGGCCTGGGCCGTCTGGCCGCGTGCTTCCTGGATTCCATGGCAGCCGAGGGCATTGCCGGCTACGGCAATGGCATGCGCTACCGTTACGGCCTGTTTAAGCAGGAGATTGTCAACGGCAGCCAGGTCGAGACCACCGACGAGTGGCTCACCCACGGCTATCCCTGGGAGGTCCGTCGTCAGGATAAGGCCGTGACCATTAAGTTTGGTGGCCGCGTCGAGGGCTTTGAGGAGAACGGCCGCACGTTCTACCGCACGGTGGACACGCAGGACATCCTGGCCGTCCCCTACGACATCCCCGTGGTGGGCTATGCCGGCGAGACCGTCAACAAGCTGCGCGTCTGGGCCGCTGAGCCGGTCGAGGAGCACTTTGATCTGGAGGCCTTCAACCGCGGCGACTATGCCCTGGCCGATGCCGAGCGCGCCGAGGCCGAGGCCATCAGCGCCATCCTCTACCCCAACGACGCCGGCGAGCACGGCCGTCTGCTGCGCCTGAAGCAGGAGTACCTGTTTGTCTCGGCCGGCATCTACAGCCTGCTCGACACCTTTGAGAAGGAGCACGGCGAAAACTGGGAGCTGCTGCCGCAGTTTGTGGCCATCCACACCAACGATACCCACCCCGCCATGTGCGGCCCCGAGCTCATGCGTATCCTCATCGACGAGAAGAAGCTCGAGTGGGATGACGCCTGGAACATCGTGACGCAGGTCGTGAGCTACACCAACCACACCATCCTGCCCGAGGCCTTGGAGAAGTGGCCTATCGGCACGTTCTCCAAGCTCCTCCCCCGCGTGTACCAGATCATCGACGAGATCAGCCGTCGTTGGCACGAGTCGTTCGACACCACGAAGGAGGGCTGGCAGGAGCGTCTGCGCCAGACCGCCATCCTGTGGGACGGCGAGATTCGCATGGCCAACCTGTCTGTGATCTGCAGCCACAGCGTCAACGGCGTGGCCAAGATCCATTCCGACATCATCAAGAACATCGTGCTCAAGGACTTCTATGCCCTGACGCCCGAGAAGTTCAACAACAAGACCAACGGCATCTCGCACCGTCGCTTCTTTGCCGAGGCCAACCCCACCTACGCCAAGCTCGTGACCGAGGCCATTGGCGATGGCTGGCTCAAAGACGCCTTTGAGCTTGAGAAACTCAAGGAGTTTAAGGACGACACCGAGTTCCTGAAGGCCGTGGGTGCCTCCAAGCGCGCTAACAAGGAGCGCCTGGCCGCCTACGTCAAGGCCGAGACCGGTCTGGTTATCGACCCCAACACCGTCTTCGATGTCCAGGTAAAGCGCTTCCATGCCTACAAGCGCCAGCTCATGAATATCATGAAGGTGATGGACATCTACAACCGTCGCATCGCCGATCCCAACTTCCACGTGACGCCGACGACCTTCATCTTTAGCGGCAAGGCTGCCTCGAGCTACACCTTTGCCAAGGAGACCATCCGCCTCATTAACTCCGTGGCCGACGTCATCAACAACGACGCCCGTGTCAACGAGGTCATGAAGGTCTGCTTTATCCCCAACTTCCGCGTGAGCAACGCCCAGCTCATCTACCCCGCTGCCGAGATCTCGGAGCAGATCTCCACGGCCGGCAAGGAGGCCTCGGGCACGTCCAACATGAAGCTCATGATGAACGGCGCCATTACGCTGGGTACCCTCGACGGCGCAAACATCGAGATCGCCGACCTGGCCGGCCGCGAAAACGAGGCCATCTTTGGCCTGACCGCCCCCGAGGTCGAGAAGCTCTGGGCATCCAACAGCTACTTTGCGTGGGATACCCTCAACGGCGACCGCGAGCGTCTGGGCCGCGTGATGGACGAGCTCAAGGACAACACGTTTGCGGGTCTTTCGGGCAACTTCGAGAGCATCTACAACGAGCTCATGAACAACAACGACCCCGACCTAGTCATGGCTGACTTCCGTAGCTACGTGGATGCATGGGAGAACCTCACGGGCAGCTACGGCGACCAGGAGACCTGGAACCGCAAGGCCCTGCTCAACACCGCCTCGAGTGGCTGGTTCTCGTCCGACCGCACCATTCGCGAGTATCGCGACGAGATCTGGCACGCATAAAGCGCGCGAGCTCCCTTTGCCGCACGGCATTACTCGACGGGCGTGACAGTGCGCCGCGCCCGTCGCTAATGGGTTAGGAACATCGATGACAGAAGGAGAAATCGATGAGTAAGAAAGAATGCATCGCGATGCTCCTCGCAGGAGGACAGGGCAGCCGATTGGGGGCACTCACCCAAAAGATCGCCAAGCCGGCGGTTAGCTTTGGTGGCAAGTTCCGCATTATCGACTTTTCGCTGTCCAACTGCTCCAACTCGGGCATCGACACGGTGGGCGTTCTGACGCAGTACCGTCCCTACCTGCTGCATGCCTACGTGGGCTCCGGCGAGGCGTGGGATCTGGACAGCCGCGACGGCGGCGTGTCGATCCTGCCGCCGTACGAGACGCAGACCGGCGGCGCCTGGTATGCGGGCACGGCCGACGCCATTACGCAGAACCTGGACTACATCAAGGCCAACGACCCCAAGTACGTCCTGATTCTTTCGGGCGATCACCTGTATCGCATGGACTACCGCAAGATGCTCAAGACGCACATTGAGAACAACGCCGACCTCACGGTGAGCGTTATGCCCGTGCCGTGGGAGGAGGCCAGCCGCTTTGGCATCCTGACCACCGACCCCGAAGACGGCCGCATCACAAAGTTCACCGAGAAGCCCGAGAAGCCCGATTCGAACCTCGCGTCCATGGGCATCTACATCTTCTCGGCCGACGTGCTGATCGAGGCGCTCGAGGAGGACGCTCTGGACCAGCGCTCGAGCCACGACTTTGGCAAGGACATCATCCCCAAGCTGCTCGGCGAGGGCAAGCGTCTGTACAGCTACGAGTTCAACGGCTTTTGGAAGGACGTCGGCACCATCGCCAGCTTCCATGAGACCTCGATGGACCTGCTGGGTAACAACCCCGAGTTCGATCTGTTCGACAAGAACTTCCCCATCATGTCCAACATCACCACGCGTCCGCCGCACTACATTGGCCCGGACGGCCGCCTAGACGACTGCCTGGTCTCCAATGGCTGCAAGATCTACGGCACCGCTCGCCACTCGATCCTTTCGACCGATGTCATCATCGAGGAGCGCGCCGTGGTCGAGGACTCCGTGCTGCTGCCGGGTGCGCACGTTAAGAGCGGCGCGCACATCTGCCGCGCTATTTTGGGCGAGAACTCCACGGTCGAAGAGGGCGTGAAGCTCGGCTCTGTCGATACCACCAAGGATACGGCCGTCGTTGGAAATGACGTCGTTATCGGGAAGGGGGAATGATCCGATGATCAATCGCAAGGCCATCGGTTATATCACCGCTAACTACTCTTCGTCCTACGGCAGTGTCCTGCTCAAGGACCGCCCCATCGCGTCCGTTCCATTTTCGGGCCGCTACCGCCTGATCGACTTCCCGCTGTCCAACATGATGAATGCCGGCATTAAGACCGTCGGCGTCGTCATGCCGGGCAACTACCGCTCGCTGATCGACCACGTGGGCTCTGGCAAGGACTGGGGCCTGGACCGCAAGAAGGGCGGCCTGTTCATGGTGCCCGGCAACGCGTATGGCACCACCAAGGGCGGCATGCGCTTCCTGCTGCGCGACATCATCTCCAACAAGACGCTGTTCCAGCGCTCGGAGAAGCCCTATGTCGTGATGATGGGCACCAACATCATCTTTAACATGGACCTCAACACCATCATCGAGGCGCACGAGAACTCTGGCGCCCAGATGACCGTGGTGTACTGCAAGGCCACGCGCAACGTCGATGACGAGACCAAGCTCGAGATTAACGAGAACGGCCGCCTGACGGGCGTGAGCGCCGGCGTCGTGTACGGCGACAACGCCTCCATGGACTGCTGCATCGTCAACCGCGAGACGCTGCTCGAGATCATCGACCACTACCAGGCCGCCGACTATCTGGACCTGCTCGAGGCACTCCAGGGCGACTTTGGCAACATCGACGTGTGCAGCTACGAGTACAAGGGCGAGGTCGTGGGCGTGTTTAGCGAGAAGTCGCTGTATCGCCGCAGCATGGACCTGCTCGACCAGACCGTCGCCGACCAGCTCTTCGATCCCGAGCGCCCGATCCTGACCAAGGCTCACGACGTGCCGCCTTCGCGCTATGCGACCGGCAGCCACGCGTGCAACTCGATCATCTCGGCCGGCTGCATCATCAAGGGCACCGTGCGCAACTCAATCCTGTCACGCGGCGTCGTGGTCGAGGAAGGAGCTTCGGTGACCAACTCGATCATCAACCAGAGCTGCATCATCAAGAGCGGCGCCCGCGTTGAGAACGCCATTCTGGACAAGAACAACGTGGTCCCCACCAACACCGAGCTTCGCGGCACGCCCGAGAACATCCTGGTGCTGGGCAAGGCTCCGTTAACTTCCGACACCACCATCGTACGTTAACGTTGGCACCGCAACATCGCTCGTAACATGTAGAATAGCCGCCCGGTTAGCGCCAGGCGGCTATTCTCGAATTGCAACATGGGAGACAATATGGCAGATTCCAGCAAAAAGATGCAGATCGTGTTTGCCTCGGCCGAGTGCGCACCGTTTGTAAAGACCGGTGGCCTGGGCGACGTGGCGGGCTCGCTGCCCGCGGCGCTTGTGCGCGCCGGCGCCGAGGTCATCGTCATGGTGCCCAAGTACGCCACCATCAAGGACGAGTACAAGGCGCAGATGGAGCACTTCTCCGACTTTTACGTGAGCCTGGGCTGGCGCAACGAGTACTGCGGACTCGAGAAGCTCGAGCACGACGGCGTCACCTATATGTTCATCGACAACGAGCGCTACTTTGCGCGCGACTATCCGTACGGCTTCTTTGATGACGGCGAGCGCTTTGCGTTCTTCTCCAAGGCCATCACCGAGAGCCTGCAGCACCTGCCGGCCGGCTTTGAGTGCGACATCCTGCACTGCAATGACTGGCAGACCGCACTGGCGCCCGTGTTCTTGCGCGAGTTCTACCAGGGCCTGCCGCTGTACGACCGCGTCAAGACCGTGTTCTCGATCCACAATGTGGCGTTCCAGGGACAGTTTAGCGACACCGTGATGGAGGACATCCTAGGTGTGGCGCATATTCCGGCGGCCGCCTCGCAGCTGCGTTGCGACGCCTGCAGCATCAACTACATGCTGGGCGCCCTGCGCTATGCCGACGCCATCACTACGGTGAGCCCCACCTATGCCAACGAGATCCAGACGCCCGAATTTGGCGAGGGCCTGGACGGCGTTTTGCGCGAGCGTTCGTACGCGCTGCAGGGCATCCTCAATGGCATTGATGTGGCGGGCTTTGACCCGGCGACCGACAAGCGCATTGCCGCCAACTACACCGTGGAGGACCGTTCCGGCAAGGCCGTGTGCAAGGCAAAGCTGCAGGAGGAACTGGGGCTCGAGGTGCGCGACGACCGTCCGCTCATGGTGATGGTCACGCGCCTGACGCGCCAAAAGGGCATGGACCTGGTCATGTACGCGCTCGACCGCATTCTGGCCGGCGGCGTGCAGGTGGCGGTGCTGGGCACCGGCGACCGCGACTACGAGGACGGCCTGCGCTACTTCCAGGACAAGTACCCCGGCACCATGGCCGCGCGCATCGAGTTCGATCCGGCGCTGTCGCAGCGCATGTATGCTGCCGCCGACATGTTCCTGATGCCGTCGAAGTTTGAGCCCTGCGGCCTGTCGCAGATCATTGCCATGCGCTACGGCACCCTGCCTATCGTGCGCGAGACCGGTGGTCTGAAGGACACTGTGATTCCGTATAACGAGTTTACCGGCGAGGGCACGGGATTCTCGTTTAGCAACTTTAACGGCGACGAGATGGGCGACGCGGTGTTCCGCGCGGCGCGTCTGTTCTGGGATAACCGCGAGGCGTGGGATCAGCTGGTCACGCAGGCCATGAGCCAGGACTTTAGCTGGACGCGCTCGGCCGATAAATATCTGGACCTGTACTTCTTTATGCACCCGGAGATTGAGAGGCCGGCGGCTGTTGTCGACGAACCTGAGGCTGTGGCTGAGCCGGTGGCCGCTGAGCCGGAGCCGGAGCCCAAGGCCGAGGAAAAGCCGGTTGAGGCTGAGACCGCAAAGGCCGAGCCTGACGTGAAGGCTGAAGTTGCTCCTGGGGCAGAGGCAGAGGCCGAGGTCAAGCCTGCTGCAAAGCCTGCGGCAAAGAAGACCGCGACTCATAAGACGACGGCGAAGAAGGCCACGACCACGAAGGCCGCTGCGAGCAAGACCGCGACCGCGAGCAAGACCACCGCTGCCAAGACAACGACCGCGCGCAAGCGCACCACCGCCGCTGCCAAGAAAGCCGCCGAGGCTGCTCCCGAGGTAAAGGCCGAGGTCGCAGAGGCCAAGCCGGCCGCCAAGGCTCCGGCAAAGACCGCTGCCAAGAAGGCAACGACCGCCAAGAAGACCACGGCAACGAAGTCGACGGCCGTCAAGGCTACTGCGACCAAGGCCGCTCCGAAGGCCGCCGCAAATGCTACTGCGACCAAGGCCGAGGAGGCAGCCGCCGAGCCCAAGGCCGAGGCAGCTGTCGAGGCCAAGCCGACCGCCAAGACCACCACGCGCAAGCGCACTGCAACGACGGCCAAAAAGACCACGACCAAGGCTGCTGCTCCTAAGGCGGAAGCTAAGGCCGAGGCCAAACCCGCAGTAAAGGCCAAGCCTGCGCCGAAGGCCGCCGAGGTCAAGCCCGCTGCCACCAAAGAGCTGACTTAAGCGCAGAGCAGATCCGTGAGTACAGAGGAAGCCTGACCGAACCCGG
>UQJV01000051.1 GCA_900541475.1 uncultured Collinsella sp. | reverse complement strand
GAGTTCCGCACGCAAAGAAGGCCACTTAATGTGGCCTTCGTCTTGCGCAGGACTGTTCGAAATTTTGAGGAAGCACCCGCCCTGCCGGGGCTCCCGGGTTCTCGTTTACGAGAGCGACGTTCTCAGCAACTCGTTGAAGAGTTTCGGGTTGCCCTTGCCGCGGCTCGCCTTCATGCACTGGCCCACCAAAAAGCCGATGACTTTCTGGTTGCCGTCGCGGTACTGCTGTGCCTGATCGGCACAGTTAACCAGCACCTCGTCCACAATCGGCTGCAGCGCGCCGGCATCGCTCACCTGACGCATGCCGCGCTCGTCGACGATCTTGTTGGGGTCGTCGCCGGTCTGGGCCATGGCCTCAAAGACCTCGTGCGCCTGGTTGGAGCTAATGGCATCGGTCGCCAGCAGCTTAGCCAGCGCTGCCACCTGAGCCGGCGCGATGCCGGACTCGGCGAGCGACACGCCTGCACCCTTAAGGTAGGCGATCATCTCGTTCACCAGCAAGTTTGCAACCGTCTGGGCCTCCTTGCCGGCCATACCGGCAGCAGCGGCCTCAAAGAAGTCGGCAAACTCGGGGTCGCCGGCGATTTGCTCGGCGTCGGCCGTCTTAATGCCAAAGTCGGCCTCAAAACGGGCGCGCTTGGCATCGGGCAGCTCGGGAATCTCGCAACGGCAGCGGTCGATAAACTCGTCGTCCAGATCGAACGGCGCCAGGTCGGGATCGGGGAACAGACGATAGTCGTCTGCCGTTTCCTTCACACGCATGACCACGGTGCGCTTGCGGCTGGGCTCCCAGTGGCGGGTCTCCTGATAGATGATGCCGCCCTCCTCGAGCACCTCGGCCTGGCGGCAAATCTCGTAGGCAAGGCCGTCGTGCAGACTCTTAAACGAGTTGAGGTTCTTGAGCTCGGTCTTGGTGCCCAACTTGGTCTCGCCACGGCGACGCAGCGACACGTTGCCGTCGCAGCGCATGGAGCCCTTCTCCATGGAGCAGTCCGAAATGCCCAGCGTCACAAAGATGCGACGGAGCTTCTCCATAAACAGGCGAGCCTCCTCGGGTGTGCGCAGATCGGGCTCAGTCACGAGCTCAATCAAAGGCGTACCGCAGCGGTTGTAGTCGACGAGCGACTCGGCAGCGGCGGTAATGCGGCCCTCGGCGCCACCCACGTGCACCATCTTGGCGGCGTCCTCCTCCATGTGGATGCGCAGGATGCGGATGGGCACCGTGTAGGAACCGTCCTCGCGGCGCTCGGGCATCTGCAGGTTGGAGGCATCGTAGCTGGCCAGATGGCCGGCGCGCTGATTGCCCTCGCGCATCGTGGAGGACATGGACGTAGACAGACCCTCGGCATTGGCTGAGGCGCTCGCCAGGCTCTGGGCCTCGGCCTCGCCAAACGCGCAGTCGGGGCGTTCGGCGGCACCGCGACCGGTCACGTCCAGATTCAGATGACCGTACATGGCAAAAGCGACCGGACCCTGCGTGGTCTGGAAGTTCTTGGCCATATCGGGATAGAAGTAGTGCTTGCGGTAGAACATCGAGTGGCGCTGGATCTCGCAGTTGGTGGCGAGACCGGCCTTGACGATGCTCTCGATGGCGCGCTTGTTGGGCACCGGCAGCGCACCGGGCAGGCCCAGGCACACCGGGCACACGTTGGCGTTGGGCTCGTCATCGTGGCTGAGCTTGCAGTTGCAGAACATCTTGGTATCGAGTGCGGTGAGCTCGGTATGGATCTCCAGGCCGATCACGGCCTCCCAATCCTGCAGGACCTCGGAAAGCTCCTTCATTACAGCTCGCCTCCCTTCCCGGCAAAATCGGGCGCGACGGAAAGTGCGGGCGCACCCGTGGCGGCATCGGCAAAGCCGCGCTCCAGGGCGCGGGCAAACGTGAGCAGCTGACGGTCCTTAAAGGCAGGTCCCACCAGCTGGGCAGAAACGGGCAGCTGAGTATCCTCGCCCAGGCCCAGCGGCACCGAGATACCGCCGTTGCCGCAAATGTTGAGCGAAATGGTGTACAGGTCGGACAGGTACATCTGCGTGGGGTCGCTGATCTCGCCAAACTTAAAGGCCGTGCGCGGCGAGGCGGGCATGAGGATGGTGTCTACCTTGGCATACGCGGCGTCGTAGTCCTGCGTGATGAGCGTGCGGGCCTTTTGCGCAGCGTAGTAGTACTTGTCGTACACGCCCGAGCTCAGCAGGTAGGCGCCGAGCATCTGACGGCGCTTGGCCTCGGCGCCAAAGCCGTGGGCGCGCGAGAGCGAACTCTGGTCGGACAGGTTGGCGCAGCCCTCCTCCTGATAGCCGTAGCGAATGCCATCGAAGCGGGCCAGGTTGGAGAACGCCTCGGCCGGGCCGATGACGTAGTAGGCGGCGATGGCGGCGTCCAGGTGCGGCAGGTCGACCTCGACCAGCTCGGCGCCCTGGTTCTGCAGCTCCTGGGCGGCACGCTCAACAGCGGCCTTGACCTCGGGCGTCAGGCCCTCGGCCTCCATAAACGCGGGGATGATGCCCACGCGCTTGCCCTCGATGTTGTCGTTGAGGTGCTCGGTAAAGTCGACGGCGCAATCCTGGTTGGTGCAGTCGTACGGATCGTGGCCCGCACCGGTAAGCGCGTTCATGGCCAGTGCGACATCCTCGACCGTGCGGCCAAAGGGGCCCACCTGGTCGAGCGACGAGCCAAAGGCGACCACGCCGTAACGGCTCACGGCGCCATACGTGGGCTTAAAGCCCACCACGCCGCACAGCGACGCCGGCTGGCGAATGGAGCCGCCGGTATCCGAGCCCAGCGAGAGCGCGACCTCGCCCGCGGCGACGGCAGCAGCAGAGCCGCCCGAAGAGCCGCCGGGCACGCGCTCGGTATCCCAGGGATTGTTGGTACGGTGGAACGCCGAGCTCTCGGTAGAGCTACCAAAGGCAAACTCATCCATGTTGGCCTTGCCCATGGGCAGGCAGCCGGCATCGAGCATGCGCTGGACGCAGGTGGCGGTGTAGACGCTCTGGTAGTCCCCGAGCATGCGGGAAGCGCAGGTGGTGCGCGTGCCCACGAGGTTCATGTTGTCCTTGATGGCCAGCGGCACGCCCGCGAGCGGGGGCAGCGGCTTGCCTGCGGCGCGGTCGGCATCCACGCGCGCGGCGGCCTCGAGCGCAAGCTCGGGCGCCACCTGCAGGAATGCCTGGACCCCGCCCTCGCGCGCCTCGATGGCCGCAAGGGAGGTCTGGGCCACCTCGGTAGCGGTAAAGTCGCCGGCGGCAACGCCCGCGGCAATCTGGGCGGCGGTAAGGGAATCGAAGCTTAGCGCCATTACTCGCTCTCCCCCTCTCCCAAAATGGACGGCACGCGGAAGTAGCGGTCGCGCGCGCTGCCGGCGTTTTCGAGCGCAACGTCGAGCGGCAGGTCGCGCTCGGGCTCGCGCAGGTCGTCGCCCATCACGTTGGACAGGCTTCCGATGGGATGGAACGTGGGCTCCACGTCGGGCAAGTCATATTGCAGGACGGGCTCGAGCATCTGGACGGCGTCGTTCATGTAGGACGTCATCTGGGTGAGCTCGTCATCGGTCAGTGCGATCTTTGCGTACTCGGCGATGCCGCGCACGTCTTTCTCGCTGAGTGCCATAGGCGCTCCCTTCCGCATAACAGATAAACCGCTCTAGTATACAAGGCAACGCCGCTTGGAGCAGATGCTTTACCCAAATGCAGCGAAAACGTAACGAGGGCGGCGGTTGGCAGGCGGCGGGCTGACGGTTCTGCAGCGAAACCGTCCCGCCCGCAACGAAAAGCATCACAACATTCGACGCTTTTCGCCAAAATCGCGATTTTCATCGAATGTTGTGATGGTTTGGAAATCCCGACCACCACAAAGGTGCCTGTCCCCATTGTGGTGGTTCTGGAGAATGTCTTATGCCGAGGCCTTGGCCTTGCGGCGCTTGCGGACCGCGTGGATCACGATGTCCAGTAGCAACAGCACAATGGCCACGACCACGATGAGCACGGCAAACTCGCGCTTGCCCCAGTGGCGGCCGGCCAGCGACTTTTGCTTGTCGACGTCCTTCTTGTTGTACTTGGTGCGCACGCAATGCACCAGCAGGCGATGGTCGTTCACGCCATAGGGCGTGCAGGTGACGAGCGTCACTTTGTCGGCGCCGGGCTCGATGGTCAGCGACTCCATCTCCTCGGGCAGCACGACCTCGGAGTCCACCATCTTATAGGCGAGCGTCTTGTTCATGGTGTGCAGCAGCACCAGGTCGCCGGGCTCCAGCGAATGGATGTCGTCGAACATGCTCAGGTTGCGCATGCCCGAGTGCGCGGTGAGCACGCAATGCGTCGAGGTGCCGCCCACCGGCAGGCTCGTGCCCTCCAGGTGGCCGACGCCCGCCATAAGGACTTCCTCGCTCGTGCCGTGGTAAATGGGCATGCTCACATCGATGGAGGGAATCTCGACCCAGCTCATCATGGGGTCGCGGTCAAAGATGAGCTGCTGAGCGTAGGGCTCGATCTGGTCGGCGGGGAGCTCGGTGGCCTCGCCCGCCAGCTGCTCGTTATAGGAGCGCGCCTGCAGCAAGATGCGCTCGCGCTCCTCGGCAGACAGCGCGTCCACGGTGCTGGACACCGTGCTGATCTGGTTGAACACGCCCGAGGCTTCGAGCCGGTCCAAGATCCACGGCCAGGTCATAAGGCCCACGCCAATAAGGATGATGACGATGGTGATGAGCCGGTCGGCCCAGCGCGGCAGTCGCTTGCGACGGCGCTTGGGCTTTGGTTGAGGTTTGGGCTGAGGGCTTGAGCCGCCGTTGTCCGCGGCGTTATTGCTCTTCATATGTTTGGCGCCCTGCACCATCGCCGGTCACTCCTCTACAACTCAAGTTGTCTAAACAAATAATAGCCGATTAGCAGGCTCCCCCGCCCGACAACACAGCTAGACCGCACCGTCCAGTCGAGGATAAGCCAGCATTTGAGTTTTCAAAATGTCCCGAATCGGCGGGGCGATTCGGGATACAATGTCAATTGAAAACGACGCATCCCGCGTAAGTGTACGAGAGCGCGGGCGGCCTAGTTTTCAGTTTTTGTTAAATGCCCGGGATCCGACCCCCGGGCATTCTTATTTGCGCTTTCGGCGCAAATGCCGTCCACCGTCCGCACCGCGCGTGCGCCTACGGACCTTAAACCGAACTTCATACGAGTCAAGAAACGCGATGACGAACGAGCCCACCGCCGCGAGGGCGGCGAGCGCGTTAAGGAATTTCAGCATATGGTGACCTCCGATCGAGTCGTCGGCCGCCCGCGCACGGAATGCGTCGCAAGGATATTTTACTGCGAGTGTATGCACCCACGCCTGGTAAACGCGATTTTGACAAACATTTGTTCGATAGTTACACGCACGGTTCCTCGCCCAGCGGAGCCTGGCCGCATTGTCCGGGTTTGCCCGACGTGTTTGCGTTTTCAAAATGTCCCGGATCGGCGGAGCGATTCGGGATACAATGTCTGTAGGAGACGATGCACCCCGCGTAAGTGATCGAAAGCGCGGGCGACCAGTTTCCGGTGTTGTTAAATGCCCGGGCCTCTAACCCCGGGCATTCTTATTTGCGCTTGCGGCGCAAATGCCTTCTACCGTCCGCACCGCGCGTGCGCCTACGGACCTTAAACCGAACCTCATACGAGTCAAGAAATGCGATGACGAACGAGCTGCATCGGACGATGAAGGCTGGCTGCGTTATCCCAAAAAAACGGGGCAGACTCCAGTGCGGAGTCTGCCCCGTAAAGAGAATGGCAAAGCAAGAACGTCGATGGACGAGAAAAGTGTCCGCAAGTCTCATGGCCATCACATCCCACCTGCCAAAGGGATGGGTGGGTGAGCGTTACTCCTGCTCGGACTCCTCGGCCTGCTTACGGCTGCGGATGAGGTGCGCCACACCGATGCACAGAACCGCGCCACCAGCGATCCAAGTGAAGGTCACGCCGTTGAGACCGGTCAGCGGGAGGCCAACCTGCTTGGTATCGCCAACGGTGATGTTGAAGGTACCATCGGCATTCTTCTCCGATCCGTCCTTCTTCGTCAGCTTGTTGTCGCCAGAATTTCCGTCGGTGAGGCCAGAGATGACGTTGTCGTTCTGACCCTTGTTATTAAGCCTTCCCTCAAGCTTTGTCAGCTTGTAGCCCTGGCCCTCCTCATCATTAATTGTCGGATCAATCGTAAATTCGAAAGACGAAACCGCGGTATAGCCATTGGGGGCGTTTTTCTCGGTCACAGTATAGGTACCAGCATCAAGACCGGTAAGCTGAATGAGGCCCTTCTCGTTCGTCGTTAAAACAACCTCGTCATCACTCAACGCACCGTTCTTCGCGACGTATTTCACCCCGTTATTCTCATCACCTGTGGTCGTGATGGTAAATTGCGCGCCCTCGAGAGCTGCTTCGGTGCCCAAGTCAACCTTATTAATCTGAAGGCCGTAGGTATAGTCCACGACGGTGTCGGGCGCCGAGGTGCCAGTGCCTGCGACCATGGGGTTGTTAGAATACTCGAGCGTAACAGTATTGGGGTTGCCCTCCAGCCCGTTGTTGGCCCCTGCAATAACCGCCTTTGCGTTGAGCTTTGCCTGGTAGAAGACAACAATCTTGGTGTTGGCATCGATCGTAAGCGGTTCGTCATCTTTCGCGGTGGCCGACTTCAGACCCTTTTCGCCCTTACTAAAATCGACTACCAGGTCACGCCTGGAATCAGAGGGTTTAGTCACACCGTAGCTAGCCGGAGCAATCTCGGTATATGCATCACCGTTCAGTGCATAAACGCTAAGCGAGCCATCGACGTAGTCAAGACCCTTCTCCAGCGTATCCTTAAACTTATAGGAATAAGAGTCATAGCTGGCGTAGTTATCTGCGATCGTACCGGTTAGCTTATAGTTCACTACCTGACCGATCTGGGAGTCGGCCGCATCCTTCCAATTGGCCTCGTCCTCCCCAGTAATGGCAGTGCCCGTCACCTTAGAATCGTCGAGGACCTTTTTCTCAACCGTTGGGATGTTGGTCTTCTCATAAACGGTCACGGCACTACCACCCACGACTGCAAAGATGGGAGACGTGCCGGTGTTCTTATTGCTGGCCACCAGGCTACTATCGTCGGTCACAAACAAGTAATAACCAGATCCGGCGGTAGCATTCCAAGGCTGTCCAGCTGAAATACCAGAAGCGGTCGGAGTCTCATTCTTTACGGCATTCGCGACTGCGTAGAGAACATTATCAGTAGCGACTCGCGTCCCCTTAGTAGTTCCGTCAGCTGAACCCGCAATCGGACCACCCGCGTTCGCCATAAGGAATTCGGCGACATCCTGAGCCGTGGGCTTCGTGGGAAGTTTAGTCACACTGGGTGCATTGTAGCCGCTCCAGCCCTCGATGGCACTAATCACTTCGTTGCCAAGATCGGAGTTAGTCCACTCGATGTTCTGAGCAATCTTGCCCTCCGTCTTGTCGGTCACCGTTGCCTTGAAGATCTGATACGCCTTGAACTTGGTGCTCTCGTTACCATTGACCTGGTTGATCGTGATGCTGCCCGTCGCACCATCCTCAGCAAACGCCATGGTCACCGGGGCCATGACGCCGCCGAAGCTCAGCGCTGCTGTGAGGCCGGCGGTTACTGCCAGGCGTGCGATGTTCTTGCTCATGCTCATCTTCTTTTCCTCCGTTTTCCGTTTGATTCTCATTCGATCGGTCATCATCTGTCTGTGTCTTAGCATCTGCTTCGCTACGTCTCGCCCCGCTCTCTGTGGGGCTGCCAGCTACTCTTTATGGCTGCCACCTCCCCGCTTGACCAGGAGCGCGACCACGATGAGCGCGGCTCCGGCGACCGCTGCGGCGGCCGCGGCGTACATTGCCATATCGCCAGTCGAGGGCATAAAGCCTCCGGTGGTAATGCTAGGGGGTGTGCCGGTGGGTGTGTTGATGAGCGACGCCTCCAAGCTGCCCGTCGACCCGTCCGCGCTGTCGGCGCGCAGGGGCGACTCGGCCGTGATGGTGAGCTTGGGCTTGGCGGCGGCCACCTGGTCGACGTCCAGGCCCTCGGCCTTGACCGTCACGGAGCGCGTGCCCTCAAAGGCGGTGTAGCCCTTGGGTGCCTTGAGCTCGCGGACCTCCAGCTTGCCCGAGTCCACGCCCGAGACGGTCACGCGGCCGTCCTCGCCCGTGGTGACGGTGGCCTTGCCCTCCGCATCCCACGTGCCGTCGGCCGCTAGCGTGCGGCCGCGGTCGTCGGCGATGCTCAGGACCGCCCCGGCAAGCGGCTTGTCGCCGTCGCTGCCGCGCTTGGTGAGCGCAAGATCCCAGGTGTAGGCGCACGCATCGTCGCTCGGCGTGCGGGTGAAGCCGGCGTCGCCGGACTGGTCGGCAAAGGGAGAGCGCGGGTAGCGCAGGTAGACCTCGTTGGGGTTGCCCTTCGCGATGCCGTGGTTGCATGCGCTGCTGAGCGGCGCATTGTACACGGCGACCACGCGGGCGCCCGCGATGAAGGCGTCGGCCCCGCCGAGCGCGGCGATCAGGTCGCCGGTGCGCACGGTGAAGGTCTTGCCGTCGGCCGCTACCTTGGTGGCGCACTGGGCCGTGATGTCAGTCCAACCCTTCGCGGGCTCGGTGCCGGCGCGGCCGTCCTTGTCGGTCTGGACCGCACCAAAGCCGCCGTCCGCGCCCGCCGCCACGTACACGCGCATGCTCGCGGCCACCTTGGAGGGGTCGAGCCCCGCGCTCATGGTGTCGACGAACCGCACCGCGTAGGTGTCGTAGGCCGTGAGCCCCGCCGGGACCGTGGCAGAGAGGCGCCAGTACAGGTCGTCGGCGACCGTGGCGTCGGCGGCCTTCTGCCATGCGGCGGTGCTGTCCTCCAGCACGTGCTTGGCCACCTTGGGGGTCGCGGCCTTGGGCTTGACGGTGACGGCGCTGCCGCCCACCAGGGCCATGATCGGCGCGGTGCCGGCCTCGCCCTGGGCGATGGCGTCGTCGTCGGCGACGATGAGCCAGTAGCCGCAGGGCAGCTCGGCCGCCGTGCCCGCGTTGAGGGCCGCGAGCTCGGCGCCAGAGCTCTGGAGGGAACGAGCGAGCTGCGCGCTCAGCGCGCTCGTAAGGTGGGAATCGGTGTTGAGCCACTCGGCAGCTTCCTGCGCGGTGGTCTGGGAATTGGGCATGCCGGCGCTGTGCAGCACAGGCAGCGCGGCGTCGCGCACGGCGTCGCTTGCCCAGGCGAGGTCGGTGGCGATCTTGGCGTCGCTGTCGCCGTCGACGACGTTGGCGCTAAAGATCTGGTAGGCGTCGTAGCTGCGCGCCACGGTGCCGCTCACCGTGATGGAACCGGTCGAGGTCGGCGCGGCCTGCGCGGATGCGGGGAACACAACCGCGCAGGTGCCGATCAGGAGGGTAAGCAGCGCAAACAAGATCGGGAAGGAGCAAACTTTCTTATTCACGACGCTTACCTCCCTTCGCATTCGCCTTGCGACGAATGTGCATCCAGGCCGCAGCAGCGCAAAGCACCACCGCGCCGGCAAGGTACGTCAGAGTGACGCCCGACATACCAGAAAGGGGCAAAGAGGTGGAGTAGGTGTTGGTGAAGGTGGGGGTGGAGGTGTCGGTGAGGTTCTGTTCTTCGGCACCGACGTCTGCTTTCCAGTTGCCATCGGAGTCAACGGTTCCCTTCATGTAGGTCACCTTACAGCTAATGTCCCTTTTGGAATTGTCCGTTGCAACAACCGTGAACTTGTAGACCGAATTATCGAACTTGTAATGCGAGAAAATCGAGCTATCGTCCTTCTCGCGCACATAGTACGTGAAGGTCTTGGAAGCACCGCGGCCCGGAACATCAGAATCACTCTGCTTCAGACTGGCAAGATTGTACTTAATCTCGTCGAAGCCCAGGGTCTGGGATTTGTCGCCGTCGGCAGTGGTGGTAATCACGCCGTCGGGGTCGGTCTTAACCGTCTCGGCTTCTTTGAAGCCCGTGTTATCCGCAAACTCGAGCGTAAACTCCTTCATCTCGCCACCCTTAACGACCTTAGTCGCCTTAGGAGTCCAAGAACCGCTGGAGGTGTACGGAGTGTACTTGTTGGTGAAAGTTGCACCACTGGTAAGCTTAACGATAACAGCGTTTTCGCCTTCAGCTGCTGCGATAGCTGCTGGTTCTGTTTCTGGCGTTCTTGCGCCAGCGCCGTCATTTTCTACCTTTGTTACCGAAACGCTATCGACTTTGTAATACGTGTATATAATGTCAAGCACGTTGTGCGACTTTTTCTCATCCCTCACAACCTCAGGATCAATTTTGTAGATCGTTTTGTCGTAAGTCACGTTCTTGTCCGTGCCCGGAACCTCTACCAAGTAGTAGACAAGATCGTCATCGGCATAAACTTCACCTAGATCAAAGGTGAGATTTCCGTTCTTATCGTTCTTCACCGTATCGACCACCGAGCAGCCATTGAGCTGAAGATCACCATTGGAGTCAAAGCTCGGAATCGTATATGAGATCTCGCCTGGTTTGTTAATAATCTTGTTCTGCCTGAGAAGCTGGAAATCGAAGTCATTTCCTTTAAGCGCGCCGTCCTCAAGCACCTTGGTACCGTTGAGCTTCATCTTGGGGTAAACCTTGACTTCTCGAGTGGAGCCGGCGACAACGTCGCCGTTGGTCATGATGCCGCCACCGTGGATGTTGGATCTGTTGCCCGTGATGAAGAGGGAAGCAGCCGCGGTAGCAGCATCCATATCAACCTTAATCGGCTCAGATTTAAGGCCAATCATGTACTTAGCCTGAGCGCCCTCGTACTTGCCAATAGACGTTGGTGTTTTGTCGATCGTGCCCGACCAGTTGGCGGCTCCACCACCAAGCATCTGGCCGGTTACGGCTGCGATATACGGTTTGGTTTCCGAATTGGCAGAATCGTGAATTAAGAAAAGGTCCTCATGGCCGGCCTTTATAAAAGCTTCGGTTATTTCGCCGCCCGTGTCATTCTCCTTATCGTAATTCCAGTCCTCGCTCTTCCCATTAGTGCCGCCCGACCGCTTATTACCATTTTCGTCAAAATTACCGAAAATCGCGATGCCATTGGTATCGGTAATGGCAGTCTTACCAGTCGGGCAAGCGGCAAACCCGCCGCCAAAGCCATTGGCATGATTGTTGGTAATCAGGGCGTTGTATATCTTGAGACGCGCCGAACTAACGCCTTGGTCACTGTTGCCTCCCTGGACAAACACGCCGCCGCCACCCCAGTCATTGGGGGTATTAGTCGTATTGTTGGTGATGTAGGCTTTCGTGCCACTCACATTAAATTCGCCAACTGTAGGCGCAGCGATACGGATACCGCCGCCCTCCGAGTTTTGCGCCACATTGCTAGCGATGATTCCACCCGAAAACTTAAATGAGGAGAGGGCCTGATTCCAAGCGCCAGCATAAATACCGCCACCGGCCTCGGCAGAATAGTTACCGGTGATGTAGCCACCGTTAATTGTTAGACTGCCGTTATTGTAAGCAGCAATACCACCGCCGCCGTGACATCCGTTGCCAATATGCTTCGTGTTGCCTTCATTGTCGCTGTAGAACTGATAGTTGTTGTTGGTGATGTAACCACCTGAAATGACTACAGTTGAACTAACAGCACAAACACCGGCGCCGTAGCCTGATCGATCTTTGAACGTACCGTTACCGGAAATCGTGCCGCCGGTCATATTAATTGTGGATCCGTTAGCGTACACGCCGCCGCCATTGAGGGCATAGTTGCCCGCGATTACGCCACCGGTCAGGTTAAGAGTGGAGGCACCGCCGCTCGCATTGGATACCATAACGCCTGCGCCGGAACCCGAGCCAGAAGCGCCGCACACATAGCCACCGCTCATGTTGACGGTAGAGCCGTTCTCGGCATAGATGAGGTTGCCGACGCGACCGTTTTGTTCTTGCGTGATCGCGCCGCTCTCAAGGTTGAATCTGCCGCCATTGAAAAGGTTGACGAGCCTTAACCCAGTAGCTTCGGTATCGCTGCAAGCCACAATGGCACCCTTGATACCAGCCTCATACGCTTTAAGAGTTTCGTTTGTAACGGTTCCGCTTGCGACCGATTCTGTTACGTAATAGGTAAGCTTGGTCGGGATGTTAGAATCGCCGTATTCTATTGAAGCGAGATTGCCACATTTGTTTTCTTGATTAGCCGTGATCTCTGTTGCGGCAGCTTGCTGGCCGTCCTTGACGGTCAGCGTCGCACCGCCGGTGATATTGAACAGAGGCTGATTTGAACTCTTATGCTTAATCTTATGGCCGTTTAGATCCAGCGTGATTTTGCTGCCGTCCTTGCTAAGCGTGATTGTCTCGCCGGTCTCGACATCATTCATAAGCTTGAAGCTAGCAACACCGCTTGCATTCGCCAACTTGGTTTTTAAATCGCCAACGTTTTTTATCTCGTCGGGCGCCGCTTCGGTTTGCTCGCCTTCCGTGGCCGCCATCACAGCGTTGCCATCTGCCGGCTCGTTATCTTCGACCTGCAGCTTACCCTCAGGTTGATCCCCAGACTGACCCTGCTCAACGTCATTTGTAGGATTGGTCTCGCCACCCTCTGCATCGTCACTATTCTGGTTTTCGGTATCCCCGTTGTTGGTGCTGCCTACATCAGTAGACTCACTTGAGGAACCCCCCCCCATCACAGTTTCCTCGGTAGAAACCATCTGGGCGTCGTTGGCAATGGCCTGCGAGATCGGGGGCATGACGAGCGACAGTACCAGGCTCAACACGGAGGCTCCGCACAAAACGCCTGCCAGTACACGGCGCGTCGCTTTATTACTCTGCTTAGATTTGTCCGAATTCGCTTTCATCGATGTCTCCTCCCCAAGAGACCGCGATCTTGCTCTTTCACCATCAAACGTATCTGCGCAATCTGTAATTGCGCTCGTTTAGTAATGCAATTATAACGATTGTTTAAACATCTGAGCAAATAAAACCGATAGTTTTGTAGTGAGTTCTCAATTCTCTTGACAATTGCTCGGATTTGCCTTCGTTTATTGGTGACGCATAATTTCTTTCGCAAATTGACAACCGCATAGCGGAACACGGCCCGC
>UQJV01000050.1 GCA_900541475.1 uncultured Collinsella sp. | reverse complement strand
CTGCGGCCCCGCTTGGCATGTGCGCGGATGTGTCCGCCAATCCGCGACTATCGATGTCTACCGTTACGCGATGGTTGCGCTGTAGGAGGCGACGTCCTCGTAGGAATCGGTCAGGTAGGCGTCGATGCCGATGGTCGTGTTGACCAGGTCATCAAGGCTGTCAAGCTCGCCGTTCGAGAACGTGAATTCCTCGGTGGCGTTGGTGCCAGGCATCAGGTGAGCCGAGAACCAGGGTTCCTTCATGGTGCCGTTGACGTTGGTCTTGCCGGAAGGTGCGTAGAAGGTCAGGTCCTTGTCGCTCTTGTTGGTGATGTTGACGACAAAGCCGATGTCGCCCCAGTCGTCCTTGAACTTCTCGGTGACGGTGATGGTGCACAGGTCGTCATCGGCGACGGTGACGGCGGGGGAGATTTCGACGCTCTGGACATCGTCGTCTTCGACGGCCTCATCGATTTCATCTTCCTTCTCGGCCGCCTCGCGATCCTTCTTCACCGTACCGGACAGGTCCTTGTCGGACTTGGTGAAGATAAACTTGTCGCCGTCCACCTCCAGGACGAGCTTGTCGTCCTTGAGCTTCAGATCGTGCGATTCATCTTCGGCGGTGACGGTTGCGGTGGTGGCGTCCTTGGCCTCCCACTTAAGGTCGACAACCTCAAGGAACAGGTCGAGGGTGCCCGTGCCGTCCTCATCGAGGATCAGGATGCAGTTGACGCCCCACTCTTCGAGCATATCCATGTACTCATCGGTGAGCTCTTCGCCATCCAAGGTTCCACCCGAGTACTGCCAGCTGCCGACGAAGTTGGCCTTGGGGTCTTTGCCGCCGCTGCTGCAGCCCGTCAGGGCAAAGGCGAGCGCCAGGACGCATGTCAGAAATGCGAGTACGGACTTTTTGAACGTTGTCTTCATGGTGTCCTCCTTTATCGAACGAAACCCATAGAAGCAAATGCGGGGGTGGCGGACCTCCCCGCCAATTACCAGATAGAGGGGTTAGGGCCTGGGCGTTCCGCAGTTGCTGCAGAACTTGCCGCCGTTTTCGCTGCCGCAGTTGGGGCAGAACCACTTGGCCGGCGCCGGGGCAGGTGCGGGGCTGCCGCACTCGGGGCAGAACTTGCCGGTGTTGGTGGCACCGCAGCTGCAGGTCCACGTGCCGGCCGCGGGGGCAGCGGCAGGAGCCGGTGCGGGGGCGGGTGCCGGAGCTGGCTGTGGGGCAGCCTGCTGCTGTGCCTGGCCGGCGGCGAACAGCTGGCTGGCGTTCATGCCGCCCATGCCGCCCGCCATGCCCATGCCCATAAAGCCGGCCATCGCGCCGTTGGGGTTGGCGGCTGCCGCGCGCATCGCATCGCTCTGGGCGCTGGCGATGTTGGCGGCTGCCATGGTGGGATCGCGCATGACCGCGGCCTTCTGCAGGTCCTTGATCATCTGCTCGTCTTCTTGCGAGGCAGCGATGGAGTTGACGCCAAAGCTCACGATCTCGACACCGCGCAGATCGCGCCAGTCGGCCGAGAGGACCTCGTTGAGCGCGCGGGCGAGCTCGGCGGTGTGACCGGGGATGGCGCTGTAACGAATGCCCATCTCCGAGATCTTGGCAAAGGCGGGCTGCAGGGCGGTGAGCAGCTCGGACTTAAGCTGGCTGTCGATCTTATCGCGCGTGTAGCTATCGGTCACGTTGCCGCACACGTTGGTGTAGAACAGCAGCGGGTTGGTGATACGGTACGAATACTCGCCGTTGCAGCGCACGGAGATGTCGACGTCCAGGCCAATGTTGTTATCGACCACGCGGAAGGGCACGGGCGAGGCGGTGCCGTACTTGTTGCCGATGATCTCCTTGGTGTTGATGAAGTAGACGCGCTGGTCCTTGCCTGCATCGCCGCCAAAGGTAAAACGGCTGCCGATATTGGCGAACGTTTCCTTGATGGAGTCGCCCAGATTGCCGCTAAAGACGCTCGGCTCGCTGCCGGTGTCAAAGACAAACTCGCCAGGCTCCAGCGCAACCTCGATGATCTTGCCGTTTTGCACCACGAGCATGCCCTGGCCGTCGTTGACGGCGATGACAGAGCCGTTGGAGATGACGTTGTCCTCGCCGCGCGTGTTGGAGCTGCGGCCGCCGGTGCGCTTGCTGCCCTTGCAGGCCAAGACATCAGCGGGCATCGATTCGCAATAGATAAATTCCTTCCACTGGTCGGCCATGACGCCGCCGGCAGCACCCAATCCAGCTTTCAAGAGTCCCATGGTGATCTTCCTTTCTCGTCAAAGGCCGGGTGGTATTGGTCAGAATGGCTAATCGTCCTTGTTGTCCTTCATGACAACGGTGGTCTCGGTGTGGCTGAAGGTATCGTGCTTCTCGGTCAGATCGAGGTCCCCGCAGTAGTAATCGGCGTGGGTTGCCTCGTTGGCCGTCTTGAGCTGGCCTACCAGCAACACGTCCGCGATGATTACGATGATCAACGGCGCGACGATGTTGATGAGGACGCCCTCGACATCAAAGGCGAGGTAGTCCGGATCGAAGGCGTTCTCTCCCATAAAGAGAATCTGGGAGAGGACAAACCCGATCACAAAGAACAGCACCGAGGCGATGGCGAGCTTGGGCTTGGAGCAGGGGAGCTCGCCGACCATGCGACCGGTCTGGCCGTTCATGGCAAACAGATAACCCTTGCCGTTCCACGAGGTGGAAAGCATCCACACGGGGAACAGGGCGTAGTCGCTGTCTTCCCAGGTGTAGTCGAGCTGCTTGCTTTCGACCGTGGCGTCGTCATATTCGTCGACGACGGTCTCGCGCAGGGCCGAGATCGTGCTCTCCTCCATGCGGCGCTCTGCACGCGCCTTGCAGGTTTCGCAATCCTCGTCATAGCGGTTGGCGATGTAGCCGGGCATATACGCGACCGAAAACGGGCGCAGCGCGTCGTAGTCAAACGGCTCGATGGCGTCCATGTGGCCGTCGGGCATCTTGGACGATCCGTCGACGGGCACGCGCTCAAACGAGATATTGCCTTTACGGTAGGCGTCGTAGTGGTCGGTGGTCGTGACGGTGCGATCGGGTTCCTCGGTTACGGTCTCGTTGGTCGCGTCAAAGTACACTTCGCCGTCCACGCGGGCACCGTAGAGCCAAAACGGCACGTAGACGCCTTGGACCTCGTCGATGTGGTTGTCGGTGACAAAGCTCTTGGGCAGCAGAATCTTGCCCTTGTAGTGCTCTTTGAGCGCGGCCATGACATCGTCGCGCCCGAGCTTAAACGGAATCACCAGGTCGGGTGAGAAGTCGCCCGAGAGCTGGCCAGGTGCCACGGCGGAGTTACCGCAGTACGGGCAGGTGGTGACGGCGACGGTGCCGTCCGAGATCAGTTCGGCGCCGCACGACGAGCAGATGTAGCCGGCGTTTTGAGCCAGCTCCTGCACGGCATCGTCGACAGAAGGTTTGGGAGCCGCGGCTGCGGCGTCGGCTTTGGCATCGGCCTTGTCCTGGCGCTCGCGATAGAGGGCCTCGACTTCTTCAACTTCAAAGCGCGAGTCGCAGTAGTCGCAGACGAGCTTTTGCTCGGCACTGGCAAAGTGAAGGGGGCCGCCACACGCGGGGCACTGATAGTTGACACTCTCGAAGGCCATGATCGGTCCTTTCCGTGCCGGAGGCTAAGCGCCGATGGCGCCACCGCAGTATTCGCAGCGCCCACTGGCATCGGGAATGGTGGTTGCACCGCAGAAGGGGCAGGTGACCGCGGTCTTGGGGGCCTTGGCGGCCACGACGCTGTCGCGCGTCTCCTGGCGCAGCTGCACCAGCGCGTCGCGGACCTCGGTTGCCTGCCGCTTGGCCTCGCGGTATTCGATGGAACCGCGCTGATCGATGGTGGAGTCGTTCACGCGCAGGTTGATCTCGGTAAAGTACGGCGTGTTGACGTGGATGGTCAGATTGAAGTCGTAATCCAGGTCGTAGCGCGGTGGGTTGTAGCTCTCACGCTCGCCGTCCTTGGTCTCGCGATAGATCTCGGTGCGATGCTCGTCGATATCCATATCGCAGCCGAGTACCTGTGAGAACTCGATGATGTCGGGATTGGCGTCGCGCCAGCGGCTCTGCGAAGTGATGATTAGCAGGCCCGCGTCCTCATCGAGCATGATGTTGGTGCGCCCGGCAGAGAGCGTGCGCGTGGGGTTGAACGAGGCCAGGCGCTCGGCGTTGGCCTCGCGGTAGGCGAGTTGCTCGCGGATATCGTCCGCGGTGCTGGAGCGATAGCCGTGGAAGTAGGGGGAGAGCTTGCCGGCGCACTCTTTGCACAGGTAGCCTTCGCTGATCTTGGTCTTTCCCAAAAGTCCCAGCTCGGTACCGCAAATCGCGCACTCTTTCTTCTCGAACATCTTGTCAAAGAAGCCCATGGTTGCCTCCCATCAACAGGTAGCGTGTGTCACTTTTGATGATGGGGAAGTGCGTGGTCTTTCACGATACCCAGATGGCTCAACGAGTCTCCACAACTGGGACATATGGCCCATTTTCGACTAGTCGATGGGGCTCTCATTAGGGGCGTACTCACTCATTGGGGACGCACTTAAATGAGTGGCAGTTGGGGACGCTCCATGCCGAATGTGGGCGTCGTCCTTGCTATGCCACGGTCACGGCAACCTGGGCGTAACGGCTGCAGGGGCGTTCGGCGCGCGTCTGCACGGTAAGGGTGAGCACGAAGCGGTCGCCGGTCTGCGCATCGGCGGGCACGATGAAAGTGGTACTCACCGTGCATTCCTGCCACAGCGAAAGATCCTGCGCGCCTGCATAGCTCGACGGGTTCATGGCGACATTCCAATGTGCATCGAAGCCCTTGTCGTCGGGGTCGACGATGGTCGCCGCAAGGGCGACGCGCTCGCCGGCTGTGGCGCTGCGGTCGGCCGTGACCTCGACAACATGTGCCGGATGCGAGCAAGCTGCCGGATCGTGGGCGCACCATTGCGCGCGGGCGGCAAAGTCTTCCTGATAGGCGCGCAGATAGGGATTGGGGTTGTCGCCTGCGGGCGTGCCGATGGCGGCAAAACCGGCGGGTGCGTCCGCATCGGGATGCCCATCAAGAAACATGCGGCCGAGCAGCGTGTCGAAGCCGCGGTCATCGATACCGCGCAGGCCAAACGGCAGCAGCGGAATATAGGTCATGCTGTCGCCTTCGGCCATAAAGTCGCCGTGCTCAAACTGCATCGCGGGGATGCCTTCTAGACCCCAATCCAGACGGGCATGCTTGCCAAATTGAAACCGCTCGGGCTCGTTTTCGTAGACCTTGCCGTCGCCATAGAGCATATAGCGCGCCATAAGGGGGCCGTTTTCCTGCGTGAGGTTTTGCTCGGGCCAAGGAGCCTTAAACAGTGGCAGCGAATCGGGCTGCGCCATCTTGGCGTCGACATAGCCGCCATACATATAGGGCACACGCCAAAAGATGAGCTCGGGAAAGAGCTCGCGTCCATGGTCGAGCCATGAGTTGTCCTGCCCTATGCCATCGGCAACGCCCATCACGCGCACCTTCTGATGGACCCGCTTCTGCACGGCGGGCCATTCGGGCATGGCGCGATAACGCTCGGCAATGCTCATAAGGGCGCGAACGATGGTGTTCATGCCGCCCCAGCTGAGCAGCCATAATGTACGCGGATCATCATCCAAAATCGCCTGAGCAATTACGCGGGACCCCTCAGTTTCCTCAGTCACATCACCCTCAAAGGCAACATTTCCCACAAAGGTGCGCTCGATCATCTGGGCAGGCGTGGGAAACGGCGGCTCACCGGCAGCGTCCGCATTCGCCTGCAACTGCGGCCAAGCTTGGGCATATTCATTACTCCAGAGACTCTCAATCCAATGCTCGGGAAACGGCCGATACTCACGAAGCTCCCCGGCCAGCGGATCAGGCTCATGAGGCACAACAGCCCACTCGTAAGAGCGACGCCCTTTGGTCCGCCAATGCGAATTCACCTCACCGAGCGTATGAACCCCATCCCCAAGAAAGTGATACTGCGAAGCCGTATACACCACAGCCTGAACATCAAGCATATTGAGATACAGAGCCAAATGAACGAGCGAGTTCATATCATCGACTTCCATATCGGTAGTAACAATCACCCGAGTCAACTTCTGGGCCATAGGAACAGCTCCAATCAAAATCAATTCAGCCAGTTGCGCGCAAGGCAAGACGGGACCCACGCCCCCATCGCCACCGACCCGGCGCGCTGCCGGAAGCGCCCGGCCAGGATCACAGCAACGTCAACGCAGCGGGGACTGGGGTTTAGTCTTGCAAACATTCCGCAGGGGGCATGGGCAGGCGCAGCGCGAAGCGCAAAGCGCCAGCCCATGCATGCCCGAGGACGTTTGCAAGACTAAACCCCGGTCCCCGCGATGGGAGGGCTTAGCGGTCGACCCTGGCCGACCACTCCCAGCAGCCCACCGGCTCGCCGTCGATGAGTACGTTGCCCCCGTCGAAGTCTTGATAACACAGGTCGTTGAATTGGTGGATCCACACGCCGTGGTTGAACGTCTTCTTAGGCGAGCCGTCGGCCTCGCGATAGCGACCGGTCAGGTCCTCGACATGACTAAAGTAGGTAAGGTGCACGTTGGCTCCGGCGTCACGCAGGCGCGCCGTGAGCGGCAGCACGGTCTGTTGCGGAGACACGAGCTCGTCGCCCTTGGAGTGCGTAAACCACAGCGGCGTCTTGGCGAGCGCGGCTACGTCCTCGTCCGTGGCGTTGTACCACGGGGCACAGCAGGGAAGGCCGGCGGCAAAGAAATCGGGGTAGTCGGCGCACAGGCGCAGGGTCATAAAGCCGCCGTTGGAAAGACCGGCGACCACGATGCGGTCGGTGTCGATGCGGTCGGCGTGCTCGGCGACAAACTCGTCGATGAGCGCCTTGAGCACGGGGGAGTAGGTGCTCTGGTTGGAGCGACCGAGCTGCTCGATGCCGTTGTCCATCCAAAACGTGGGCGACTGCGGCACGAGCACCCAGGCAAAGCCGCCAAAGTAGCGCTGGATTTGCGCCTGGCTAATGGCTGTCACGCGGTTGCCGATATAGGCGCGCGTGGCACCTTCGCCCTGCGTGGCACCCTTGCCTTCACCGGCACCGTGCAGGTACACCACGAGCGGGGCCTTTTGGGGCACGACCGTGGCCTCGGGCGCGAAGGGATTGAAGCAGGCCGAGTCCTCTGCCTTAAAGCTGGGCTCAAAGAAGCCGTACTCGAGCGCGATGCCATTGACGGCGGTCTTTTGTACGGCATTGCTCCAGCCCTTGAGCGCGGGGCAGATGTCGCCGCGACAGGTATCGAAGACCAGGCCGCAGGTGGGGTCGTCGCCGTCGTTGCCGGGAAGAGCCGCGAGCTGCGTGACGTGCAGCTGGTCATCGAGCATGCGCGAGCCCATGACGCCGCCTTCGATCTTTTTGGTCAGGCGCTGCTCGGCGACCTCGAGTGCCACATGGGTGCCCACGGCGAGCTTGCGGCCGTTCTCGTCACACGGATACGCGGCGAGAACGTCGATGTAACCCACGGAGGGCGCGGCATGGTCGGCGCCGTGCTCCTTGCGCATCAGGACCTCGCCCGTGCGCTCGTGACGCTCTACATATATATGGAAAGCGTTCGCATCGACATCGTTGGCGCGCACGGTGCAGGGTAGGTCGAGAACGACCTTGCTGATCCAGGGGCCAAAGTCGCCCAAGGTGGTGACGGTTGCGTAGGTGCACGATTTGAGTTCCATGAGCTGCCTCCCTTGTGCCGCGAGAACTAAACGTGTGCGGCAATACAATCTAAACATGTTTAGTGTAAAGCAGAATTAGAGAATAAGCAGATGAACTCGGTAAACGGTCACATCGAACGCTCAATGAACTACTAAACACTCGTTTACCACTATCTAGCAGGGCTTTTGTTGATGGGTCAACAAGGCATTTGGGTGCCAGATTATATAAAATCCCACGTAGACGGCTATTTATTAATAAACGGTACTATATGTAATGCCTAAGCGTTCAATTACGTTCACCCCCGATTTCCTACCGTTCACCGGACTGCAAACGGCAAAAGTGCCACAAATTCAACGCTGCGTGTAAACTAAGCGCTGTAAACGTTCAGTAAACAGATTGTTTACGACAGCGTATCCAAGGGCTCGGCAGCCGTAAGGGGTTATAGTCGCCGGGCCAAAGGCGTGCCTACGCCCAAACGGGTAGGCACACGATGATATGGGGAGGGGTCCCATGGCAGTAGATAACAAGCAGATTGCCACCGATGTCCTCGAGCTCGTGGGCGGTGCGGAGAATGTTGCCGTCGCCACCAACTGCATGACGCGCCTGCGTCTGACGCTCAAGGATAACAGCAAGGCCGACGTGGAGAAGATCAAGAAGGTCAAGGGTGTTCTGGGTTGCCAGTTCGCCGGCAGCCAGCTCCAGGTCATCATCGGCCAGAACGTGCCCAAGGTGCTCGCCGAGTTCGTCGCCATATGTCCGGCGTCAAGCAGGGTGCCGCGGTCGACGAGAACCTCGACGCTCCTAAGGAGAAGTTCGAGCTCAAGAACCTGCCCAACATCATCCTCGACTACCTGTCGGGTTCCATGACCCAGCTGATTCCGCTGCTCATGGCCGGCGGTCTGTTCCGCACCATCGCTGCGGTCCTCGGTCCCACCATGCTCGGCGTTCTCTCCGATACCGATCCGACCTACACGTTCCTCTACACCACCCTGTACGAGGCCACGTTTACCTTTATCCCCATTTACCTGGGCTATGCCGCTGCTAAGAAGCTCGGCGCCTCTCCGGTTCTGGGCATGCTCCTCGGCGGTGCTCTCATGGCCCCGTCCGTCGTGAGTGTCGCGACTCAGGAGGGTGGCGGAATCATCTCCGTCTACGGCATCCAGATCGCCGCTGCCAACTACCAGCAGTCCGTCCTGCCGATCATCCTCTCGGTGCCGGTCCTGTACTTTGTCGAGAAGTTCTTTAAGAAGGTCATGCCCGACGTGCTGTCCACGGTCTTCACGCCGTTCTGCACCATGATCGTCACCATCCCCATCGCCTTCATCGTCCTTGCCCCGATCGGCAACGAGATCGGCAGCCTCATCGCCAACGCCCTCTTTGGTCTTGCTGACCTTGGCGGTATCGGTATCCTGATCGTCATGGCCATCCTCGGCGCCTTCTGGCAGCTCTTCGTGGTCTGCGGCATGCACATGCCCGTCATCCTGCTCGCTCAGGTTCAGATCATCGCTGCCGGCTACGATCCCTTCGTCTTCGTTTCCACCAACTGCGCTATGGCCGCTGTCTGGGGCTGCGCCTTCGGTGCCTTCCTCAAGATGAAGAACCCCGACGAGAAGGGTCTTGCCCTGGGTTACGTCATCTCCGCCATCGCCGGCGGCGTCACCGAGCCCGCACTTTTCGGTATCCTCATGCGCTTCCGTCGCACCATGCTCGGCATGTTTATCGGCGGTGCCATCGGTGCTGTGTTCTCCGGCCTCATGGGTGTTACCTACTACCTGGCCGGCGGTGCCTCCAACTTCCTGGTCTTCACCAACTACCTGCAGGGTGGCCAGATGAACACCGTCTGGGCTATCGTCGGTATGGCAATCTCCTTTGTCATCGCCGCTGCCGTCGTCTTTGCCACTGGCTTCTCCAAGGAGGAGCTCGCCGAGATGGAGGCCTAAGGCCAAATCATTCGGACGCATACGACCTTACCTACACGACAGGGCCCCGTCAGGCGCAAGCCCGGCGGGGCCCTTCTTACAAGGTAGACTGATTGGGGGCGCGCGGCGCCTACTCGCCGGGGCTTGCTAAGCGCCAGGGGCTTTCGCGCGGGGTTACCGCGAAAGAATCTGCCGGTTCGCAACTCCTTTATCAAACGAAAGGACATGCAGATGAGTTTGGGAAAGCTGACCGTTAACGGTCGCCAGGATGGCTTTTTGTGCGAGGGCAAACCGTTCTTTTGGTTTGCCGATACGTGCTGGAGCGCGTTTACGAGCATTACCGAGGCCGATTGGGACTACTATCTGACCCGTCGCGCCGAGCAGGGCATGAACGTGCTACAGATCAACACGCTGCCGCAGTGGGATCGCTGCTGCCCCGATCTGGGTATTTGGCCCTATGCCAGCGAGGACGGCGTACATTTTGATTGGTCCCGTCCCAACCAAGTGTACTGGGACCGCGCTGCTGCTATGTGCCGCGCTGCCGTCGAACACGGCATTCGTCCGGCACTCGTGCTTATGTGGTGCAACTACGTGCCCGGTACCTGGGGCGCCAAGATTGCCGAGCATTGCGGTGCCGAGGTTATGCCGCGCGAGGAGGTCCGTGCCCACGTTGCCCGCGTCGTCGAGAACCTGGGCGAGTTCAACCCCGTCTATGTGGTGACGGGCGATACCGACTTTACCAGCGACGAGGCGATCGCCTATTACGAGGATGCCCTCGACGAAGTCGTCAAACGCGCGCCCGAGGCGTTGCGCACCATGCATATCAACCGCGGCAACCGCACCATTCCGTCACAGTACCTGGACCGTCTGGACTTCTACATGTTCCAGCCCGGCCACAACTACGAGGGCCAGCCCGAGGCCTGGCGCCTGCCGCAGGACTTTATCGCCAGCTATCCCAAAAAGCCGATGGTCAACTCCGAGCCCTGTTACGAGCAGATGGGTGCATCGCGCAACGTGTACTGGCGCTTCACCGCGCAGGACTGCCGTGCGAGCGTGTGGTCGTCGATCCTTGCCGGCGCCAGCGCGGGTGTGACCTATGGCGCGCACGGCGTTTGGAACTGGCAGACCAGCAAGAGCCAGGGCTCGGTGCTGGGCGAGGGCTTCGATATGCCGTTCCGCTGGCAGGAGTGTCTGCAGTTTGCGGGCGTTTGGGACTTTGGCGCGATCGAGCACGTGCTTGCCGGCCTGGGTGCTACGGCTGGGGACGACGCGCTTGCCGTGGTTCCGGCGCAGGAGCTGATCGATGACGCGCGCGAGGCCATTCGTGTGGCGCGCGTTGGCGATCGCGTCGTCACGTACCTGCCGCGTACCACGGCGCTCAAGTTCAAGCTCGACGGCGCGCGTGACTGGACGGCAACGGTCCTCGACATGGAGGACAAGCGCATCGCCAAGTTGCCCGTCCGCGACAACGGTGACGGCACCGTGCGCGTGGCTCAGCATCCCTTTGAGCACGACGCGCTGGTGATCCTGACCCCCGGGCGCTAACGGCTCTACTCCAACATTTACAACCCAGTCCCTTTCATGAGGCTGCGACGGAATGGTTCCTGCATGACGGCTTTAAGCTGCCAAGGGGAGCCATTCCGTCGCACTCATTGGGGACGTACTTAAATGAGCGGTAGTTGGAGACACTCCTTGCCGAGCTAGAGGTCGCGCGTGTCCCTTCTGGTCCATGCGGCTAAAAATCGCGGCGTGATGTGAACGGCTGGGGTCAAATTTGCAGCATTTCGAGCTCGGCTTCGATATTGAGATTGGTTCTTTATTAAAATGGAATTCCAGACAATTGAGCGGCCGGGGGTTAACCATGAGGGGCATGGGAGACACAACCGCATATCTGCATCGGGGCATTCGGGAGATTATATGCCTGGCGCTGTTCTTCTTCACGTTTTTGGCGTGCGAGTATCTCTTTGATGTGCGCATGGCCGAGTTCGTGTCTCCGAACGAGGTCGTTATTTATGAGAGTCTTGTCATCGGCGCGAGCGTGATTGGCTTTTTTGTGCGTCCCGTTCTGTACTATCGCCGTCCCCATGCTATCGACGCGACGAGCGACATCACGGGCGTTTTGCTGGTGGCGGCATTGCTGCTGTTGATTATGGCAGCTCAGGTCGAGGTGGTAATCGTCGGCGGTTTGGTGGCGTGCTGCGCACTGGGCTACTGCGGATCGACTGCCCACGCAAACTTTGCGCGACGCTTTGCGCGGACGCCCTGCTTGGCGCGCGCCGCAGCACTTTCCTATGCCATGGGCGTTCTGGTACAGGTGTTCAACCACATGGTGATGCCTGTCGGTATTCCTCAGCAGGCTGTTCTGGTCGTTTGCGCGATCGCGCAGGTGGCGTTGCTCCACGGTGCCCGACGCGCCAAGCTGCGCGACGAGTCCGATCCCAACTTTGAACCCAGTGTAGCCGGGCTTTCGGTAGATGCTCTGGAATATGGCGCCAAGTGGCATGACAATCCTAAGGCAAAGGCAGCATTCCGCCGCACTGTTGCTCGCCTGACCGTGGCGACAGCGTATCTTTCCGGCGTATTCGCCGCTCTCAACGCGGGCCTCACAACCCTGCATGCTACCGGAGCCGTTGATTTGGGTGACTGGCCGCGCCTGCTGCTTGTCGTGAGCTCGTTGGCCGCCGGCGTCCTATTTGACCTGCGCGGCCGTTCGTATATGAATATCGGCATGACATGCGCCGCCATGTTGTCCACGCTTTCGTTCTTTGTGCTCATCATCGATGGCAACGGCGGCAACGAGCTTGCTGCCACGATCATCTTTTTTCTGGGCTCGGGCTTCTTTGTGGTGTTCTTTACCACAAAATTCGCCGCCATCTCGCTCTATGCGCGCTGGTCATATTTTTGGCCGTGCATGGGCCGCGTCGTCAACAACGTGTGCTCGATGCTCGTGACGGCGCCGGCAGTGGCGATTATTTTGAGTCAAAACGTGCTGGCCGCAGTCGGCGCGGCGCTCGTGATGTTTGTGGGTATTGCGATTACGCTGCTGGGGCAGTTGGGGCAACGGGCCGATGATGTCGTGATGCAGGACGGCCTGCCGCTTGCCACCGATGATCTTGGTGGGGATCTTGCGCCCACATGCTCCGACCCCGAGCCCGTGGAGGCAGCGGAGCTCACGTCCGATGAGCGCCTCGATGCCTTCGTCGCCACCTTTGAGCTTACAGAGCGCGAGCGCGATGTTCTTGAGGCCTTGGTCGTTTCGGACCAGAGCGTTCAGGACATCGCCACAACGCTTTTCCTTTCGCGCTCCACGCTCTATCGTCACATTTCCTCGATCAACAAAAAGACCGGCACCACCTCACGTGTTGCCCTTATCAACTTCTTCTGGTCCTGGACACCCAAGGACTAGCTAATCCTCCAATAAGTTGCGGTGGAATAGTCCCTAAATGGGGGTGCGGACAGAAAGTTGGACCGTGAAGCGGTCCGGACTGGAGGTTCGCATGTACAGCAGGGAGAAGGTCGAGCTCTTCCTC
>UQJV01000049.1 GCA_900541475.1 uncultured Collinsella sp. | reverse complement strand
ACGAGCGGGGGCTCCTGTCTTTTTAGTGCCCTCGGATTGGGTCATAGTGTCTGTCGTTGACAAAGCGTCGGCGTTACCTCGGCTGTTGGATGTAGTCGTTGGGGCAGTTCTTAAATGACTAGTCGTTTAATGCACCAGTTTCTGTCGAGTCGGTGCTGCTTGCGGGTTGCCCGTATAATGGTTTGCGTATGAACCGCAACCAAGGAGTTCCAGTTTATGGACCAGAACCTTTTTAAATTCGACCTGATTGCCGAGGATCCGACAACGCATGCGCGTGCCGGTGTGCTGCACACCCCGCACGGCGACATCGAGACGCCGATCTTTATGCCCGTGGGCACCAAGGCAAACGTCAAGGGCATTCCTACCGAGACCGTCAAGCAGCTCGGTGCCCAGATCGTGCTTGCCAATACCTATCACCTGTCCATGCGTCCCGGCGAGGACACCATCGCCGAGTTGGGCGGACTGCACAAGTTCATGAACTGGCACGGCCCCATTCTTACCGACTCGGGCGGCTTCCAGGTGTTCAGCCACAACGACGCTGTCAAGCTCACCGACGAGGGTGTGCGCTTTATCGTCAACGACTACGACGGCCGTCACGTGTTCTGGACGCCCGAGGACAACATGGAAATCGCCATGAAGCTCGGCTCCGACATCTGCATGCAGCTCGACCAGTGCCCGGGCTATCCCGCCACGCGCGCCTACGTTGAGCGCGCCGTTGAGCTGTCGAGTATGTGGGCCGAGCGCTGCTATAAGGCGCATACCCGCGATGACCAGGCACTCTTTGGCATCGTCCAGGGCGGCATGCACCTGGACCTGCGCCTGCGCTCGCTGCGCCATCTGGAGGAGTGCGGCGACTTCCCGGGTTACGGCATCGGCGGCTACTCGGTGGGCGAGGACCACGAGACCATGTTCGAGACGCTGGCACCGCTTGTGAGCGAGTACATGCCCAAGCACAAGCCGCGCTACCTGATGGGCGTCGGCAACCCCACCACCCTCGTGCGCGGCGTGGGTGTGGGCATTGACATGTTCGACTGCGTGCTGCCGACGCGCACCGGCCGTATGGGCACGGCGTTCTCGAGCGAGGGTCGCCTCAACTTCCGCAACGCGCGTTTTGCGCACGACGACGGCCCCATCGATCCCACCTGCACCTGCCCGGTGTGCACGGGCGGCTACAGCCGCGCACTCATTCGCCACATGGTCACGCAGAAAGAGATGCTCGGCGGCATTCTGCTTTCGATGCACAACATCTACTACCTGCTCAACCTTATGCAGCGTGCCCGTCAGGCCATTATCGAGGGCCGCTACGGCGCGTTTGTGAGCGACTGGATGAACAGCCCTGCGGCGGTGGACTACTAAGGGCGACAGACACGCTTGCAGAGCGTGGGCAACGGCAAAGGCTGAGCGGCAGCCGCTCGTCGCATTCGCGGACGCCGGCTGCGCGACCGCTGACCGATGCCTTGCAAGCGCATGATGCATCGTGGGTACCATACCGAATAGTTGATGTTCGGGCGGGTGTTTGGCGCATGGCGTCGACCCCGCCCGTTTTTCTCGATAGGAGTACCCATGATTAAGAATGAGAACGTCGAGGGCGAGCCCGCCTACGACGAGACGTACCGCCGCGGCCCCGTGGTCATGCGCGGCCCCATGATTCCTAAGGACAACACCTACGCCAACCTGCTGGCGCCCGAGGACTCGACCGACTGGCTGCATGCCGACCCCTGGCGCGTGCTGCGCATTCAGGCCGAGTTCGTTGATGGCTTTGGCGCGCTTGCAGAGCTTGGTCCTGCGGTGACCATCTTCGGCAGCGCCCGCACGCCCAAGACCGATCCGCTCTACAAGGCGGCCCGCGTCGTTGGGCGCAAGATTGCCCAGCGCGGCGTGGCGGTTATCACCGGCGGTGGCCCTGGCGTCATGGAGGCAGCCAACAGGGGAGCGGCGAGCGCCAACGGCAAGTCGGTCGGCTTGGGCATCGAGCTTCCGCACGAGCACGGGCTCAACAAATACGTGAACCTCGGCATGGACTTCCGTTACTTCTTTGTGCGTAAAACCATGTTCGTCAAATACAGCTCGGGCGCCATCGTGTTTCCCGGTGGTTTTGGCACGCTTGACGAGATGTTCGAGGTGCTCACGCTGGTGCAGACGCACAAGGTCAAGCGCATGCCACTCGTGCTGGTGGGCACCGAGTACTGGCAGGGCCTGTTCGACTGGCTCAACGGCCCGGTGATGGACGCCGGCATGATTAGCCCGCTCGATCCGGAGCTGGTGCACATTACCGACGACCTCAACGAGGCCGTCGACATCGCCCTGAGCGGGCTGATGTAGGGTAGCTAAAATGGGACGGAGCTAAAAAGACCGGTGCGTAACGTTACATGCCAGTCTTTTTAGCCCCGTCCCAAATGAACTGCTTCTAAGTTGCGGTGGAATAGGGATTGATTTGCGGCTGATAAGCCAAAAACAGTCTCTATTCCACCGCAAGTGGTAAAGGTGCCCCTAGTGGATGGGCTGGTAGCGGGGGCAGTAGCTGATGGCGATGGCGTCGACGCCTACGTGGGTGGCAATGGTGCAGCCGATGGGGCCGATGCCGGCGTCTACGTAGTTCTGGCCTGAGAGCGCTTGGTTGACGAGTTCCTGCTCCTCGGCAGCACCGGTCGTGAGCACGCGCACGCTTGAGCCTGGGTGCTCGGACAAAAATGCGAGGCAGTCGGCCATGGTGTTCGCAACGATGCGCTTGGCTCCGCGGCCCTTCTTGATGGCCTTGATCTCGCCCGATTTCCACTCCGGCGAGACGGCCAGGCGAATGTTGAGCATCTGCGTGAGCTGGCCGGCGAGCTTGGGCGCGCGGCCGTTCTTAACGAGGTTTTCGAGCGTGCGGGGAATCAGCAGCAGGTGGGCGTCGGGCAGCGTTGCGCGGATCTGCGCCTCGGTCTCGTCCAGGCTGCGGCCGTCCTCGCGCATGGCCAGCGCGTACTCCACCAGCAGGCCCTCTGCACCCGAGCCGGTGCGCGAGTCGATGCAGCGCACGTCGAGCTCGTGCGTTTCGGCCGTGAGGCTGGCGTTGGCATAGCAGGCGGACCACTCGCTGCACAGCGAGATAAAGATGGCGCTGTCGTGGCCGTCGGCGAGCACGCGATCAAAGAGTGCCTTAAACTCGCCGGCGCTCGGCTGCGAGGTGTGCGGCAGCTGCTCGGAGCCGGCCATGCGCGCGACGTACTCCTCGGCGGTAATTTGCACCTGGTCGAGCAGATCATCGCCCTCGATAATCACATGCAGCGGAATCACGTAAATGCCGAGCTCTTGGGCACGGGCGGGGGAGATGTCCGACGTGGAGTCGGTTATGATGGCAAAAGACATAATTGCACCTTTCGTTGGGGCGCTTGCGCGTCGCCTTCTGAGAGCAAAGTGCGACAAGTATAGTAGAGTCGTTCCACATTACTAGGTTCAATTGTTGAATAGTCAACAGTTTGAAGTGTCGGTGTGGAAATCGTCAACTGGGGAAGAGGAATGCCAATGGAGGCACTTGAGATATGCAGGCGGCCGGTCGTGTTGTTTGATTTCGATGGCACGGTGGCCGATACGGGCCGGGCAGTGATGACCTCGACGCGCAAGACGCTGGCTGCGCGCGGGTTTTCGGAGGCGCAGATGGGTGACCTGCGTCGCATGATCGGGCCTCCGCTGTGGAAGAGCTTTCACGACTTTTACGGCTTTTCCCGCGAGGAGTCGCTTGTGGTGGCCGACGAGTACCGCGTCTTTTTTGATGAACTGTGACCGGAGGAGTACCCCGTGTTCGATGGGATCCCCGAGCTGCTGGATGGGTTGGTCGCCCAAGGCAAGCGTATGGCCGTGGCGACGTCGCGCATGGAGGCCAAGTGCATCGACATGGTGCGTGAGCTCGGGCTCTCTCAGTTTGAGGCGGTGGTTGGCATGAATCCGCCGCAGGGTCGCGAGACCAAGGCGGATTCGGTCCGCGATGCGCTGGCGGCCCTGGGCGCGACCGCGGACGATGCCGTGATGATTGGCGACCGCTTTAACGACGTCGAGGGCGCGCATGCGATGGGCGTGCCGTGCATTGGCATCTATTCGGGCGCGGTGGCGCCGGGCGAGCACGAGGCCGCGGGCGCCGATGCGGTGGTGCACTCGGTGGCCGAGCTTGCTAAACTTTTCGCTATATAAATATGTGATGTGAGGGGCGGGCACGCTCGCCGCTCATTGGTAAGGAGGTCGTCCATGAATCAGGTGGAGCAGAGCGTTGTCGAGTATGTCGACGAGGTCTGGGAAGATGTCGTCGCCGATATCGAGCAGCTGGTGAGCTATCCGTCTGTGGCCGTTGCTGCCGATGCGGAGCCCGGTGCGCCGTTTGGCCGCCCGGTCCGTGATGCGCTCGATTGCGCGCTCGGCATTGCGCAAAAGCTCGGCTACCAGACGAGCGACGACGAGGGCTATGTGGGCATTGCCGACATTCCCGGTCGCGGCGACAAGCAGCTCGCGACCATTTGCCATGTGGACGTGGTGCCCGCCGGTCCCGGTTGGAATACCGACCCGTTTGCGATGGAGCGTCGCGAGGGCTGGCTGCTCGGCCGCGGCGTGATCGATGACAAGGGTCCGGCGGTGTTGTCGCTCTACGCTGGCGCTTATCTGCTCAAACACGGCATTGTGCCACGCTATACCTTCCGCGCGCTGCTGGGCTGCGATGAGGAAGTGGGCATGTCCGACGTTCACCATTATCTGGATAACTACGCGAACCCCGACTTTCTGTTTACGCCCGATGCCGAGTTCCCGGTTTGCAATGCCGAGAAGGGCCAGTTTGGGGCGACGTTTGTGAGCCCCAAGATCGACGGCGGGCGCATCGTGTCTTGGAGCGGTGCCGAGGCGAGCAACGCCATTCCGTCGCAGTCTATCTGCGAGCTTGCGATTGCCGCCGATGAACTGCCGGCGCCGGTCGAGAACGCCGACCGCCTGGAGATCACGGCGCTCGATAACGGGAATGCCCAGATTTTCGCGCACGGTATCGGTGGGCATGCTTCGATGCCCGAGGGGACGATCAACGCCGTCGGCCTGATCGTGGCGTATCTGCGCGAGGCCGAGGACGCGTTTTGTGCCCGTGACGAGCGCCTGCTGACGCCTGCCGAACACGAGTTTGTCAAGTTTTTGGCCTTTGTGCACGCGGACGCCTATGGCCGCGGCCTGGGTATCGACGCGACGAGCCCCGCATTTGGCCCGCTCACCTGCAATCCCGGCGTCATCCGTGTGGCGGATGGCCACATCGAGCAGGTCATCGACGTGCGCTTCCCCGATAGCACCAGTGCCGATACCATTTGCGAGCAGCTCGAGCCGCTCGTGGGCCGCTTTGGCGTGACGTACCGTGTGGGTCGTGCAAAGGTACCGTTCTCGGTGTCTGCCGACGATCCGGCCGTGAAGGCGCTTATCGATACCTATAACGAGTTTACGGGCAAGTATGCCGAGCCCTTTGCCATGGGTGGCGGCACGTACGCGCGCAACTTTGCCCGCGCCGTCTCGTTTGGCCCCGAGGAGACCGGCCTGGAGCTGCCCGCATGGGGCGGCCAGATGCACGGCCCCAACGAGTGCGCCAACGAGGAACAGCTCAAGCAGGCGCTCAAGATTTATATCGTGGCAATCCTGCGCTTGAATGAGCTAGAGCTGTAGGGCTTCCCCAGGCACCCGACCTTGCCCCTCAAACCGTCGCTTGCGTACCAAAGTACGCGGCGCTCCTCTTTCGGGGCAATCTCGGGCACCTGGGAAACCCCAACAATTTGCTTGGATACAAGTTCGAATACCGAGCCGGCGGCACTTTCGCCCAGGCTTCTAGCAAGTTGCGGTGGAATAGTTCCTAGAATCGGCTGCCTGACGGCCAAACAGGAACTATTTCACCGCAACTGCTTTTTATCGGTGTAAAAGGCGGGCCATGCTTGGCGGCGGGTTTGTTATTCGTTTGTAAAGCCGAGTCGCGCTTGCGGTAAGGGTCTATCAGATGACCGTAAGAAACCGCAGTTGGCACTGGCGCTGCCCGATCGAGGCCGTATCTTTCCAAACAGCAAAGCGGGCAGGGTGCCCGCGAGTCGCATGTATGAAAGGAAGATCATGCTCGATCAGGCTTATTCTCGTCGTCAGTTCCTCGGCCTCGCTGGTGGTCTCGCCAGCATCGTCGGGCTCGGCCTCGTTGGTTGCGGTGGCGCAGGCGCTTCCAACGCCGCCGACAAGGGCAGCGCCGCCGCTGCCGAGTCCGTCTCCGGCGAGGTGACCTACGACGGTGCCTCTTCGTTCCAGGCTCTCGTCGAGGCCGCTGCCGAGAAGTTCATGGACGCCAACCCCGATGTCTCCGTCTCCGGCTCGGGCAACGGTTCGGGCAAGGGCCTGACCGCTGTCGCCGCCGGCACCGTCACCATCGGTAACTCCGACGTCTTCGCCGAGACCAAGCTCGAGGCCGACCAGGTCAAGAACCTCGTCGACCATGAGGTCGCCGTCGTGGGCATGGGCCCCGTCGTCTCCAAGAACGTGAAGGTCGATGACCTGTCCCTCGAGCAGCTCAAGGGCATCTTCTCCGGCCAGATTACCAACTGGAACGAGGTCGGCGGTGACGACGCCACCATCGTCGTTCTCAACCGCAAGGCCGGCTCCGGCACCCGCGCTACCTTCGAGGCCGCCGTCTTTGGCGACGAGGCCGTCGACTTTAAGGGCGACGCCGAGCTCGACAAGTCCGGCGACGTCCAGACTCAGATGGGTAGTACCGACAACGCCATCTCCTACCTCGACTTCTCGCACTTCGATGATTCCAAGTTCAACGCCATCAAGGTCGAGGGCGTGGAGCCCAAGAGTGCAAACGTCACCGACGACTCCTTTAAGATCTGGGCTACCGAGCACATGTACTGCGCAAAGGACGCCGACGAGGCCACCAAGGCCTTCCTGGAGTTCATGCTTTCCGACGACGTCCAGGGCAAGCTCGTCGAGGAACAGGGCTTTATCCCCGTCTCTGCCATGAAGGTCGTCAAGGACGCCAGCGGCAAGGTCTCCGCTAAATAAGTAATCGCCCCGGAAAGGTTTGCAATGGCAAAGCAACTGCCAAAGCGCGACCTTGAGAACGTGGGCCTGGGCGTCACGGGCGCGTGCGTAGCGCTCGTGACGCTTGTCGTTGCCGCGCTCATCTTTATGGTCGCCCAAAAGGGCCTCTCGGCTTTTCTCAAGGACGGCGTTTCGGTCGTCGAGTTCTTCACCGGCACCAAGTGGGACCTGGCCAACACAGCCGAAAACGGTCTGCCCTATACCGGCGCCCTGCCCCTGATCGTCACCTCGTTTGCGGTCATGGTGCTCTCCACGCTTATCGCGCTGCCCATCGCCATCGGCTCTGCCATCTTTGCGGTCGAGATCCAACCCAAATTTGGCTCCAAGGTCTTTCAACCGCTTATTGAGCTTTTGACCGGCATTCCCTCGGTCGTCTTTGGCCTGATTGGCTTTCACGTGGTCGTCGGCCTTATGAAGAGCGTTTTCCACGTGAGTACGGGTCTGGGCATCTTGCCCGGCGCCATCGTGCTGGCCGTCATGATCCTGCCGACCATGACCACCCTTTCGGTCGATGGCCTGCGCGCCGTGCCCGATAACTATCGTCAGGGCTCGCTCGCGCTGGGCTACACCCGCTGGCAGACTATCTGGCACGTGGTGCTCAAGTCCGCCATGCCGTCGCTCATGACCGCGGTCATCCTTGGCATGACCCGCGCCTTTGGCGAGACGCTCGCCGTGCGCATGGTGATCGGCGGTATCGAGGCCATGCCGACGTCGCTGCTGTCGCCGGCCTCGACCATCACCACCACGCTCACCACGTCCATGGCGGTCTATGCCGAGGGTTCGGCCCAGGACGATGTTCTGTGGGCGCTCGGTCTGCTGCTGATGGGCATGAGCCTCATCTTCATCCTGATCATCCACCTTATCGGCCGCAAGGGGGCGAAGGCTCGTGGCTAGCACGCGCATCCATATCGACGAGGCGAGACTCGGGCGTGTCCAAAAGCAGGACCGCATCGCCACGGACGTGTTGACGGCGATCGTCGCCATCGTCATGCTCATCGTTGTTTCCATGGTGGCCTACATCCTGTTTGAGGGCGTCTCGACGCTGTTCCAGCCGGGATTTCTCACGCAGCCCGCGCGCGCCAACGGTACCCAGGGCGGCGTGCTCTACCAGCTGTTCGACTCGTTCTATCTGCTGCTGATCACTCTGGTCATCTCGGTACCCATCAGCCTGGGCGGCGCGGTCTTCCTGGTTGAGTACGCGCCGGACGGACCCATCCGCGACATCGCCTCCACCGCCATCGAGACGCTGTCCTCGCTGCCTTCCATCGTCGTCGGCATGTTCGGTTTCCTGGTCTTCTCGGTGCAGCTGGGCTGGAAGTACTCCATCATCTCCGGCGCCGTTGCGCTCACCATGTTCAACATTCCCATCCTGGTGCGCGTGATCCAACAGGCGCTCGAGGACGTGCCGCAGGCCCAGCGCGATGCGTGCCTGGCCATGGGCCTTACCCGCTGGGAGGCCACGCTGCACATCTTGATTCCCGAGGCCATGCCCGCCATCGTGACCGGCATCGTGCTTTCGGCCGGCCGCGTGTTTGGCGAGGCCGCGGCACTGCTCTTTACCTCGGGCATGAGCTCGCCGGTTCGCCTGAACTTCTTGAGCTTTAACCTGTCGAGTCCCACCTGCGCCTGGAACGTGTTCCGCCCCGGTGAGTCGCTCGCCGTGCACATCTACAAGATCTATGGCGAGGGCAGCCCCGAGGCCCAGCAGATCGTTTGGGGCACCGCTGCGCTGCTGATGATTTGCGTGCTGCTGTTTAACGTAATCGCCCGTATCGTGGGCAAGCAACTGGCAAGGAGGGTGACGGCCGAGTGAGCGAGATGAAAGCAACACCCGCAGCCGAAGCGGCACCGTCCGAGACCCAGGACTTCCTGTCGAGCGTGGGGGAGAGCGAGAAGCGCGTGCGCGCGAGCGGCAAGGCCGTGAGCGACGAGGTCGTGCTCTCCACCAAGGACGTCAACGTGTACTATGGCGACCACCATGCCCTGCACGATACGTCGCTCGACTTTCACAAGGGCGAGATCACGGCGCTCATCGGGCCTTCGGGCTGCGGTAAGTCGACCTTCTTGCGCAGCCTCAACCTTATGAATCGCGAGATTCGCGGCTGCCGCGTGGAGGGCGAGATCAGCTACCGCGGGCGCAACGTGAACACCAAGACCGAAAACACCTACGAGCTGCGCCGCTCCATTGGCATGGTGTTCCAGCAGCCCAATCCTTTCCGCAAGTCCATTCGTGACAACATCACGTTTGCGCCTAAACGCCACGGTATCACCGACCGCGACGAGCTTGATCGTATGGTCGAGGAAAGTCTGCGTGGTGCGGCGCTGTGGGACGAGGTCAAGGACAAGCTCGACAAGAGCGCCTACGCGCTTTCGGGCGGCCAGCAGCAGCGTCTGTGCATCGCGCGCACGCTGGCGCTCAACCCCGACGTGATCCTGTTTGACGAGCCCTGCTCGGCGCTCGACCCCATCTCGACGCTGGCGATCGAGGACCTCATGTCATCGATTGTGGCCGAGCGCGCCATCGTCATCGTGACGCACAACATGGAGCAGGCGTCGCGCGTGTCCAACCGCACGGCGTTCTTCTACATGGGCGATATGGTCGAGTACGACGAGACCGACGAGATTTTCCAACGGCCCAAGGATAAGCGGCTGAATGATTACCTCACCGGCATGTTCTCCTAGTCCGGGACATGCTTGAGGCCCGCGGCGGTTACGGTTGCCGCGGGACTGATTGGAGAGGCGGGTCATCTCTTTTGCGAGATGGCCCGCCTTTTGCTCTGCGACCGAAACGACCACCACAAAGGGGACAGGCACCTTCGTGGTGGTTTGGGGTGGGGCTCGCTGCTATCATGGACAACATTGTATTTCTACGAAGGAGCAGGGCATATGGCGATTCTTTTGGGATGCGATTCCATCAGCCTAGAGTTTCCCACCAAGCATATTTTCGATAGCGTGACGCTCGGCGTGGGCGAGGGCGACCGCATTGGTATTGTCGGCAAAAACGGCGACGGCAAGTCGACGCTGTTGAGCGTGCTCGCCGGCACGCTGGAGCCCGACGACGGCCGCGTGACGCATCGCCGTGACACGACGATCGGATTGCTCGGCCAAAAGGACAACCTGGCCGATACCGACACCGTGCATCATGCCGTCGTCGGCGACGCGCCCAAGTACGAGTGGGCCTCGAGCCCGCGTACGCGTCAGATCCTGGCCGGCCTTATTAGCGATGTGCCCTGGGAGGGCACGGTGGGCGAGCTTTCGGGCGGCCAGCGCCGCCGCGTGGACCTCGCGCGCCTGCTGATCGGCGACTACGACGTGCTCATGCTCGACGAGCCTACCAACCACCTGGACATGCGTACCATCAACTGGCTCGCGCGTCACTTAAAGGCCCGCTGGCAGCGCGGTCAGGGCGCGATGCTTGTGGTCACGCACGACCGCTGGTTCCTGGACGAGGTCTGCACCAGCATGTGGGAGGTCCACGACGGCCAGGTCGATCCCTTCGAGGGCGGTTACTCGGCCTACATCCTGCAGCGTGTGGAGCGCGACCGCATGGCCGCGGTTACCGAGGAGCGCCGTCGCAACATGGCGCGCAAGGAGCTCGCGTGGCTGAGCCGCGGTGCCCAGGCGCGCTCCATCAAGCCCAAGTTTCGCGTGGACGCCGCTCGCGAGCTGATAGCCGACGTACCGCCCGTACGTGACGAGCTGGAGCTCAAGCGCCTGGCGGTGAGTCGCCTGGGCAAGCAGGTTATCGACGTGGTTGACGTGGACGCCGGCTATGCGGATACCGATGGCGCGCCCAAACAGGTGCTCTCCGATGTGACCTGGCTCATCGGTGCGGGCGACCGCTATGGCCTTTTGGGCGAGAACGGCGCCGGCAAGTCGACCTTGCTCGACGTGATCCAGGGCAAGATTGAGCCCACGCGCGGCCGCGTGAAGATTGGCCAGACAGTGCGCTTTGGCGTGCTGTCGCAGCAGCTCGAGGAGCTCGAACCCTACATGGGCGACACGATCCGCGAGGTGCTCGGCAACTATAAGAAGTACTACGTCATCGACGGTAAGGAGACTTCGCCCGAGAAGCTCTGCGAGCGCCTGGGCTTTACGACGCAGCAGCTCTGGAGCCGCATCGGCGATCTTTCGGGCGGCCAGCGCCGTCGCCTGTCGCTGTTGCTGACGATTCTGGACGAGCCCAACGTGCTCATCCTGGACGAGCCCGGTAACGACCTGGATACCGACATGCTTGCGATTGTCGAGGACCTGCTTGACGGCTGGCCCGGCACGTTGATCCTGGTGACGCACGACCGCTTCTTGATGGAGCGCGTGACCGACCAGCAGTGGGCGCTGCTCGACGGCCACCTGACGCATATGCCCGGCGGCGTCGACCAGTACCTGCGCCTGTGCAACGCCACCGCCGAGGGCGAGCCCGTGGGTGCGCCGAGCGCCAAGACCGGCACGTTTGACACCGGTGCCGCGGCGGCTGCGGCCGAAAAGCACAAGTCGAGTGGCCAGCCCAATGGCCTTTCCAACGCCGAGCGCCAGAAGCTCCGCCGCGAGGTGAGCTCGCTCGAGCGCAAAATGGAGACGCAGCGCGCTCGCGTGGAGGAGGCCGAGGCCGCGATGGCCCTTGTCGACCCCACCAACTACACGGCGCTGGGCGAGCAGCAGGCAAAAATCGACGAGGCCCACGCCGCCATGGACGAGTTGGAGATGGCGTGGCTCGAGGCGAGCGAGAAGCTCGAGGGCGAGGAGTAGTCGAGGATGATCAAGGCCGCATTTTTCGATATCGACGGCACGTTGCTGAGCTTTAAGACCCATCGGATTCCGGCGTCGGCGCAGCAGGTGCTCGACAGCTTTCGCGAGCAGGGGATTGCGTGCGTGATCGCCACGGGTCGCCCGACCTACCAGATGCCGGATTGGCTGTTCGACTTGGGATGGGATGCGTACATTACGCTTTCGGGCCAGCACTGTTTTGACGCTGACGGCGTTTACCGCAGTTGCCCAATTGATCCGGAGGACGTCGCGGCGATCGTGTGCCAGGTGGCGCAGGGTCGCTACGACTCGCTGTGCATGCAGGGCGAGAACTCGTTTGTGAACCGTCTGTCCAAGCGCGTGGTGGCGGCTGCCGACAATGCCGGAATCTCGTATCACGAGGAGCCTTTCGAGCATGCTTTCGATGCACCGGTTTACCAGTTCTGCGCCTTTGTGGACCCGGCCGACCAGGGCATAGTTACCGATGTCCTGTCGCATTCTACAACCACACGCTGGTGCGACCTGTTCTGCGATATTATTCCGGCCAACGGCGGCAAGGACCTGGGCGTGGCGGCGACGCTGGAGCGCCTGGGTGTCGACGCGAGTGAGGCGATTGCCTTTGGCGATGGCGAGAACGACCTGTCGATGTTTGCCGCCGTGGGCACGAGCGTGGCCATGGGCAACGCGCAGGACACGGTGAAAGCTGCGGCGACCTATGTGACGACCGCCGTGGACGACGACGGGATCTATAACGCCGCGAAGCACTTTGGGCTGCTATAGCTGCGGCTCGGCACTTGGGGACGTTCCTTTTCTGTCGGTAGCTGGGGACACTCCTTGCGCGCTGCGTGTCGTGTCGCCCTGCTTGCTCCGCGCATTTTGTGAAACACGGTTAACTTTTTAGACAACGTAGTAAGACATGGGCAACTTTTGCGGTAAAGTAAATCATGCAAAAGTATCCAAAGGCTAACTAGAAGCCATCGCGAAAGGCGGCCCATGGCCCTGCGTGAATCCGGAGAAGACTATCTCGAATCTATTTATGTGCTCTCGGAGCGCCAAGGCATCGTTCGATCGATTGACGTCGCCGAATACCTAGGCGTAACCAAGGCAAGCGTCTCTAAAGCCATGGCGACGCTGGAAAGCAACGGCTATGTCGAAATGGGCAAACGAGATGTTCATCTGACGGAACGCGGTCTTGAGGTTGCCCGTCAAATGTGGGAGCGCCATTGCTTTTTTGTGGGGCTGCTAGAGGACGCCGGCGTAGCGCCCGAGGTTGCCTCGCAAGAGGGCTGCCACATGGAGCATTGCTTGAGCGAGGAGAGCTTTGAGAAGCTAAGGTCGATGCTGGGGCGGGAAGATGTGGCGGGCCCAGCAACGGAAGCCTAATTGATCCCCAGTAGCGCGGAGTTCGCGCAAAGCGCGAACCAGCGATCGGGACCAGTAGCCCCACCAACTAAGTCCAACTCAGACAGAGAACCCCGCCAGCAAGCGATTCCCAAGAACCACCAGCAACGTCACCGCAGGCCGGGGCCGGGCTTGGTTTTGAAAACATTCCGCAGCGCGAGGCCCGCCTTTCCGTTGCTCCGCAGCTTTGTGGCCTCTATTTCTATGGGTGGCTGCCCAATGATTTATAGTTCGCAGGAA
>UQJV01000048.1 GCA_900541475.1 uncultured Collinsella sp. | reverse complement strand
GGGGTCTAATACTTTCCCGAGAAGTGAACGACCTTATTTGGACCCCCGAAGCATTGGCATATTTTGACCGCTATTTCCTGAGGTTTTGCTGCGCGAATCCTGCGGTTTTGTGGACTAAAGGTGTGGATGCTCCGAGGCTTCGTTTTTACTCGTTCACTTCTCGGGAAAGTATTAGAGCTCAGCTGATAGAGGTACCGCTCTGGCGTCGATGCCCCGCGTCTTCTTCGCTTGATTGGGGAAAACAGCCTCGCCTAAGTAATTGCGAGCCCGCCCAGACGTATCTGCGGGGGTTGTCTGCACAATTCGCGGTATTATGTTGCGGAGTTTTGAAAGGAGCCGCTGGTGGTCACGACGACGTTTGCCTCGCCTTTGGGCGAAATCTTGCTTGCCGCTGATGGCCGCGGTCTGACGGGACTTTGGTTTGAGGGGCAGGAGCACTTTGGCTCTACGCTGCTCAAAGAAGATGCGGAGCACGTTGAAGGTGTCGATGCGGTTTCCGGTATTGGTGGCATGTCGCCGGTGAGTCCGGTAAATGGTGCGGCCTCTTCGGTGCTTGAGCGTTCCTGGGCTTGGCTGAATGCTTATTTTGCAGGGCAGGAACCTCGGTTTACGCCGCCGTTGCATATGATTGGTACGGCGTTTCAGCGCGAGGTTTGGTTTGAGCTGCTTTCTATTCCGCGTGGCGAGGTCACTACGTATGGCGAGATCGCCCAGCGTGTTGCCGCTCGACATCGTGTACCGGGAAACGAGGCACCCGTTGTGTCTCCTCGTGCGGTGGGGGCTGCGGTCGCACGTAATCCCATTTCGATTATCGTGCCGTGCCATCGCGTGGTGGCGGCCGACGGATCGCTCAACGGATATGCCGGCGGCCTTGACCGCAAGGAGTGGCTGCTGCGGCTCGAGGGTGCGTACGAGGAGTAACGCCAGAGCACTTTGCATAGCCAAGACGCCGTGAAAGAACGGGACGCGCTTTCCGAATGGCGTCCCAAGCGGAAACCGTGTCCCGGAATACAGCCTCAGAGTGGGACGCTGTTTCCGGTTGAGACCACTTGCTTTGGATATCTATCTACGCTCGCTCCTGCATGGCGTTGATAGATTTGTCCATGTTGAACAGATAAGCCACGACTCAGACAATAAAGAGCCCGGCAAAGCCGGCACCCATGCCGATAAGCAAAAACGTGTTGTCGGGGTTTCGGAAAGGTAGACGCCGCCCGATCCAATGTGAGACGGTTGCACCGATCTGCACGGTCACGTCAAAACACAAGCGTTAACTGCGCGCCCTGCCCAACGGGCTGCTCCTTGTGCTCGCTCAGAAGGACCATTCGGTCTTCGTATTGCTTTTCGGTCATTTCGATAACGGTGACCTCTCCAGCGCTTGGAAGATTCAGCTTAAGGCGAGCGATATGCGCCGCTGCGGATTCGCGAGTCACCAACAGGCGCGAATACACCGAAAACTGCTCCATATGGTATCCGTCGCTAATCAGAAACTTTCGAAAGTCGCTATACTGCCGACGCTCGGCTTTGCTTCCCGTTGGAAGATCGAACAGAACCAATAACCTCATAACTCTCATGGCTCCTCCCTATTCAACAGTTACCATCTCGAGCCCTTTTAGCTCGGGCAACAACAGCCTCTTAGGATCCTTTTCGAGAACGGCAGTTCTGAGTGAAGAGAGCGTTGTCTCTATGCACTGCTGACAGCCGCAACGTTTTCCGTCGATAGTCATGACGTGCTCAAACACGCGGGCGAGCAACGCTTTGTCGCGCTGGCCCAAAGGCTCTGCAACGCCGTAGCTCATAACAATTAGATCGACGAGAGGGCGGAACGGTTCAATAAGATCGTCGACAAGATTAAACGCGTTGTAAACGCTGTGATGGTGAAGCCCCTGGGATACGAGCCATCCACCACCAACGGCTGCTCTTCCGATGCCCGCGCGCAAGACGCTGTAACCGTAGTCGAGAGCGGAGCTCTGCATGCTGTTACGTCTTGTTCCATCGGTAATGAGGGCTTTAAAGTACGCGGAGGCAGCCGCGCCTTCTCGATTGTCCGTGTCGCCCGAAAGAACGGTTTTGGCATAAGACGGGAGAGGGCCTGTAGACAACCCCATTTCTGTGAGAACCGCCGCTTGGTTGAGTATCTTTGCTTGAACAATTCGTTTCCAAAGCTGCTTTTTAAACGGAAGGCTCATGGCAAGCTGATCCTCGATGATGCGTGCATGGCGTGAATGGGCTCCCATGGGGAGCATAAGACCATTGGGCATATGATCGCGCCCGCAGATCATGACGCCTATTCCCGCGTCGTTAAGCTGCGACATGCAGGCGACCGTCATCGTGGTTTGATGGGATTCGACGATGACGACCCAAATGTCCTCGAGGGGAATGGTAGAGCTGCGGTCGTCCACGGTGACCATCAATAGGCCGTTCTTGATGCAGAGGTGGGCCTTGCTCTGGATAAGTATTGTCCGTTGGGCCATTTTGTCGACGACCTTCCCGCATTAGCGTTACAATACAGTTAAGTCGAAAGCAGCTCACCTTGGGGAAGGGCGCGGCTCCAGACAAGGGGAGCCACTTAAGTGGCTTACCCGTAAAGTAACCCCCGTTCAATCTTCGGATTGGGCGGGGCGAACTTTTTTGGGCGAGTGTTAGCCAGTATTCCGTAAACGGTAGCTATGAATAGCATTTAGGCGGGTCCTTTTGTGCGATTTTTCGCCTAAGGATTGATTCGATTGTGAAGAAAAGTACATAAATCTCTGTGCCGAATACGGCTCTTTTCTTGTGTGAAGCGCGACGTGCCGGCGCATTTCGTTTCGAAAAAATGAATCGCAGATGTAGATCTGAGGTCGAATCAGTCTTCTTTTTTTGAGGCTTGAAACAGAAAAGCCCCTGTTAAAGGGGCTTTTCTGTGCGCACATAGCGTATCACCTTGGGGAAGGGCGCGTGCTCAAGACCTTGAACACGTTGTCCAGCAGCCACTTCTTAGCGTATCACCTTGGGGAAGGGCGCGTGCTCAAGACGTATCCAGTTGGCTTGCTGTTGGCGTACTGAGCGTATCACCTTGGGGAAGGGCGCGTGCTCAAGACATGCACCACACGTTTATCAACGGTAGATATAGCGTATCACCTTGGGGAAGGGCGCGTGCTCAAGACCCTGATTCCCGCCTTCCTGCTGGCCTGCTCAGCGTATCACCTTGGGGAAGGGCGCGTGCTCAAGACTTGTTGCCCTCTGCACCGTTGGCAGACAGGAGCGTATCACCTTGGGGAAGGGCGCGTGCTCAAGACTACTCTTTCAGCGTGACCCACTCGCCATGCAGCGTATCACCTTGGGGAAGGGCGCGTGCTCAAGACCTGAGATTGCATACGCTGTGGCAATCTATAAGCGTATCACCTTGGGGAAGGGCGCGTGCTCAAGACAGTCAACGAAAGGAGGAGTAGATGCAAAGCAGCGTATCACCTTGGGGAAGGGCGCGTGCTCAAGACCTTGATGGCCTCTGGCATGTTGTACTCGAAAGCGTATCACCTTGGGGAAGGGCGCGTGCTCAAGACCAGAGTCATGTAGTCATTCCCGTAACCGAGAGCGTATCACCTTGGGGAAGGGCGCGTGCTCAAGACTATGCGCTCGTTCTCTTCGCTCTTCAGCGCAGCGTATCACCTTGGGGAAGGGCGCGTGCTCAAGACCTATAACCTGACTTTACTTATCTGCGGCCCAGCGTATCACCTTGGGGAAGGGCGCGTGCTCAAGACACCAATGAGCGAGTCCGCGAACGTCTCCACAGCGTATCACCTTGGGGAAGGGCGCGTGCTCAAGACTTCTGCTCGTCCTTGACGTAGTCGGTCAGCAGCGTATCACCTTGGGGAAGGGCGCGTGCTCAAGACATAGGCAGGCTTATCTTGAAAAGCGCTCTGAGCGTATCACCTTGGGGAAGGGCGCGTGCTCAAGACCAGCTTGCGGATACGTGATGCGATGTTCTTAGCGTATCACCTTGGGGAAGGGCGCGTGCTCAAGACTGTGGGGCGAAGATATTCGACCCGTCCCATAGCGTATCACCTTGGGGAAGGGCGCGTGCTCAAGACATGTATGAGGATGCAATTTTATACGGCTCGAGCGTATCACCTTGGGGAAGGGCGCGTGCTCAAGACGTGGGGGCGCGTCAACGACAAAACCCGTCTAGCGTATCACCTTGGGGAAGGGCGCGTGCTCAAGACTACGGTCGCTCGTCTGTGCATCCGGAATTCAGCGTATCACCTTGGGGAAGGGCGCGTGCTCAAGACCTCTAGGTACCTGATAGTCGCCGCGACCGAAGCGTATCACCTTGGGGAAGGGCGCGTGCTCAAGACAGGGTTTGGCGATTAGCAGTCACCATCCAAAGCGTATCACCTTGGGGAAGGGCGCGTGCTCAAGACGAGCGCGAGCGAGACCAGTTCCACTTCGTCAGCGTATCACCTTGGGGAAGGGCGCGTGCTCAGGACATCTTCACGAACTTGTCGTAGCCCTTCTCGAGCGCATCGCTTCGGGAAGGGCCACGACAAAGACCTTTGCTTTTTTCAACATTCATTGACGATATGGGGTCGGTTGATATGTCGCATGTCGAGAGTGGTATGACTGGGGCGCCTGTTTGAGTCGAGGTACTGCTTCAATAGCGTGAACTAATCCGCTTTCAGCTCAGAATTAATAAGGGATACGCTTAGGCTAATCGGATGTCTTTTCTAGTTGAGAATGCGCCCTATTCGGATCGGATACCGAATAGGGCGCGGAGCTATTTATTGGTGCATGATTATGGACTCGCGAATTATGGCGGGAGCCAGTTTGTTGTCCAACTTGACAACGGTGGGACAGCCTAGGGCTTCTTTAGTGAGCCTGTCGACAAACGACCAGTTTGCATTTGCGATGTTGTAGCCGCTAAACCGCCCAACAAAATCGCCTATCTGTACTAGATCGCCCAGATATATCTCCAGCGGCGGTTTTTTCATAGCGCTTTCCGGCACGGGCTTCCAGGCTTTTCGACCGGTGTGCGCTTTCGCAATCCTAGGCACATACGTTCCGTCCTTAAGTGCGGGAATATCCGCCTTATAGACGGGGTCTGCGTACCAAGCGCCCTGCCCCTTCTTGGCCTCCGGGTCATGCCAGAGCCTCAGGCACAACATCTCGCTCACCTTGATGACCGACTTCTCGTCTGCCGACACAACGGCGTTGCCCATGACGATGTCCTTATCGGAGCTCGCCTTGCGAGCAATGTCTTTGCCCTGTGCATTGACGCCGGCATAACGATAGACCGTCTGCTCGAACAACTCGCCCTTTCCCTTGCGCGGAACAAAGCGCGTGGGTACGACGAAATCGTGCGCCGCGCGCACTTCGTTCGCAAAGGTTTCCCAGGGCATAACACTTTCGAGAGCCTTCATGATGGCATCGCGGCGTTGGGTCTCGTTCATACCTCTGGTTATGCTCCAGTGTGTCTCTTGGTTGATTCGAGCGGTTTTAATCACGAGGCTTCGACTACATGCTGCAATCACACAAGCATCGGTGGCATGGTGACGATCGTCCGAGCGGTCTTTTTCGCCATTCGAACCAAAGTTAAGCCCCCACCTGCGACGCAGCCATGCGGTCGCTCTGCCAGTGGTAGGAACAACATGTGCCTTTGCGCCATCATCGGGGAACAGCAGACAGTCGGCGAGGTAAGCGCATACTTCTCGCGACATATAGGCGGTGTCGGTGAAGCTGCGTGCTAAGAATTCGCCTTCCTTGGTATCAAGGTCTTTTTCCAGCAGGAAGTTCTTTTTGCGACGGCTGAGTTTCTGGTTTTCCTGAACGCGACGTTCAAAAGCATCCCATGAAGGCGCACCGTCGTGGGACATCCATTCGTAAGGTGTCTGTTCGCGTTTATCCTGATTGCTTTTGGCGAGGACCAGGACTTTGTTGTTGCGTGAGTTTTCTCCCGTGCGAGAGAACGGTAGGATGTGGTCAATCTGCGTGTAGGTGTCGTCGCTAATTAGGCGATCGACTTCGATTTTAGCGCCCGTGTAAAGGTCGAAGCATTCCTGCTCTTCCCACAGGCGGTACTTCTCTATCTGTTTGCCCGTGACCTCATCTGCCGTGCAGCCACGCAGCTCAGCGATTTGCCCGGCAATGCGCTCGCGATTTTTCTCGTTCTTCTTATTGGCCTTGGCAATCTCGTCTTTTGCGCGCTGAGGCAACCTGAGCTCTCGATCAAGCTCAACGTGGATTTCGTTTGGCACGCCCCACTTGCGGCAGATGGCGTTGACCACTTTTCGCATTTGCGACATGGCGCGAATGACGACGGGATTGTTATTTGTCCGACCGGTACGTTCGATCCAGGTCTCATAGGGCATCAGGCGATCGGAGCGCTCGAGCTGGGCGCCAGCGATGCGCAGCCCCAGCAGACCGCAGTCATTTTCGGCCTGCGTAAGGTTGAGGACCTCGGGCTCCTCGAGGCAATCGAGCAGCACGTCGAGTGCTTTTTTGGAACGGTTGCCATAGCCGTTAAGAGCTTTGGATGAATAGGGAAGCCTGCAAAGCGCCTCGATCTCCGCTTCCGAGAGCGGTAACCCCTGAAGCTGCTCTTGGAGTACGGGAAGGGCCGAGGAATATGCCACCGCCTCCATAACGGCATCGGCGAGATCGCGGTCATCGCGCAAACGCTGCAGGAGAATGGGGTTGGCCGCATTGAGGGTATTGCGGAGCACGCGCCATCCCTTGGGCTTGTACACCTCGCGCGTTTTTTCGTCGGCGGCTGGAACTCCCTTAAAGTAATCGCCGGAACTAAGGTCGAGCGCTTTTCTGAGGGCGCCGAATTTAACAGCACAATCTTTGTTGCCTCGAATTGGCTCGCACGAGAACAGGATCGCAATGCACTCATCGCGCTCCGTAGCGCTTAGGGCGCGAGAGGTCCCGTTTTCGTGGATGATGGTGATGTTGCCGAGTGCGCCATAGGCTGAAACGAGTTCGCTCGTAAGCGTGCAGCGTGCGGCTCGTTTTTCTGTTGGGAAGTATGAGCAGTGGCCAACGAGGTCGTACGTGCGGCGGTCGAAGTCTTTGCGCGAACGCTCCCAATCGCAAACCTCGATATATGCGGCCTCAAATTCCGGCGAAGCGTATTTGGAGCCAAAGGAGCGTTGAGCATCAAATAGGATATGAGTTTCTTCGATAAGCTGGGCGTGCGTTACACACTTGTCGTAATTGCCACCACGATTGCGACTTTGAGGCTGCTGAGCGAGCCATTCGCCAACGGTGCGGCACGAGGTCTCCGCAATTGCTTCCTTGTTGGCCGCAAGGGCGGATAGAACCTTGCCGCCTTCGCTTGATTTATCCTGACTGCCTTCTCCGTGGGGGATGTATCCACGGCGCTTGCAGAGGGAGTAAAGGACTAGCGCCCACTCGCGATCGTTGAGCAGGCGGTCAAGACCATCAACGCGAAGCTTGAGCGGCTGCTTGTCGCCTTTTGTGGTGTGGAAGTACTCTTTGGTGGCGTCTTGGGGGATGAGGCCATAAGCCTTGAGGACTTGGAGACAGTGCTTCAAGCGCGCCTGGGTACGGTCAATGTTTCGACGGGTAGAGCGGAAGCCCCTGCGAATAACCGCAAGACTTTGGCCCGTTTTAGGATGAGTTGGAGAGTCAAATAATCTGACGCCCAAATCCAGGATTTCATGATTGGCTGTGTCGATAAGTGCGAATCCGCAGCTTGCAATTCCTGGATCCATGCCAAGCACAAGATGCCTGGGAAGTCCGAGCTTCCCAATTTCGCGATTGATGGTGATCTCCATGGAGCACCCCTCTCTAATAAGAACTCTAGAGAACAGTACCATCGCGTGAGGACATGGGCCGAGCTTGTTAGCCGAGCGGTTATTTTGTTAGGCAAATGGAAATGATTTATACAGCCTTACATATCGGTTACCGGATGATGCCGTTTGTTGAAACTGAATCCCGACTGAATCCCGCCCTGAGATTGAATGGCGGGACAGTTACGATGCTCGGCTTGCTTGCAGGTTTGTAGAGCTCCTTGCATTCCTTCTTAAAGTCGAACGCCATGTTGGCCGCCTTTCTGCGTATCGGCCTGCTTAGATAGCGGAATCATATTATAGAAACGAACAGCTGTTCGAATGATTTGGCTGACAGATTGAGATGCGTGCGTTGTGTTTGGCGGTCGGCCTGACCCCGTCGATGATTTCCCTGCCTCCCCGTAGCCTCATCTATAGCTGCCGTTTCCCCATATAAAACCTGCCAAAATAAATCTGTCCCTTTTTGGTCGGTGCGAAATGGGTAATACTAAAGAGTTATCCGACCAGATGGGAACCGATCGATGGCCTATATCGAATTCAAAGACGTCATCAAAGCATACGGCGAGGGCGACGCTCGCATTCATGCGCTCGACGGCGCGAGCTTTACGGTCGAGCGCGGCGAGCTCGCCATCATTCTGGGTGCTTCGGGTGCCGGCAAGACCACGGCGCTCAACATTCTGGGCGGCATGGATACGGCGACCTCCGGCACCGTGACGGTGGACGGGCGCGACGTGAGCTCTGCCAACGAGGCGCAGCTCGTGGAATACCGCCGCGCCGACGTCGGCTTTGTCTTCCAGTTCTACAATTTGGTCCCCAACTTGACGGCGCTCGAAAACGTCGAGCTCGCGGCGCAAATCTGCCCTGATTCGCTCGATGCCGAGCAAACGCTTCGCCAGGTTGGCCTGGGCGAGCGCCTCGCCAACTTCCCCGCGCAGCTTTCGGGCGGCGAGCAGCAGCGCGTGTCCATCGCCCGCGCGCTGGCCAAGAACCCCAAGCTGCTTTTGTGCGACGAGCCCACGGGTGCACTCGACTACAAAACCGGCAAGCAGATCTTGCAGTTGCTACAGGACACCTGCCGCAAGCAGGACATCACGGTCATTATCATCACCCACAACTCCGCGCTGGCGCCCATGGCCGATCGCCTGATCCGCTTTAAGAGCGGCCGCGTGGAGAGCGAGACGGTCCAGCAAAATCCCGTGCCTATCGAGACGATCGAGTGGTAGCGCCCATGGACCAGGACCGCCAAAACAGCCAAAACCACGATACGGAGCACGTGAGTCGGGACCGGGAGTTCGCGACCTACCGTACCGCCCAAAGCTCAAACGATATGGTGCCGACGGTATTTCGCCGTGGCATCTACCGCACAATCCGCGGCAGTCTTAAGCGCTTCTTGTCCATCGTGGTCATCACCGCGCTCGGCGTGAGTGTGATGTGCGGCCTTAAGGCGGGCTGCGAGGATTTGTGCGATTCGGTCGACGCCTATTTTGACCAGCAGAATGTCTATGACATTAACGTGCAGTCGACCTGTGGCCTTACGCGCGACGATCTCGCGGCTATCCAAGAGATCGACGGGGTCGAGACGGCCGAGGGTATCTACACCGAGACCGCCTACACCGCCGTGGGCACAACGCGCGAGCGCGTGGTCGTGCAAAGTCTCTCCAAGGAGAACATCGATCAGCCAGTGCTCGTGAACGGCGATTTGCCCGAGAGCGCCGATGAGGTGGCGGTAACTTCGAAGTTCCTGAAGGCTTCGGGCAAAAAGCTCGGCGATACCGTGAGTTTTGCCGCCAATGACGCGAGCTCGTCCAACCAAAGTGCCAAGGATCAGTTTGCCGCGGGCGATTACACCATTACGGCCGAGGTCCTCGACCCCACTGATGTGAGCTCCGACTCGACAGTCAACGCCTTCCGTGCCGCTTCGGCTGCGGACTATAAGTTCTATGTGAGCGAGGATGCCGCGACATCATCGTCCTACTCCGCGGTCCACGTGATCGTCGAGGGAGCCAAGAGCCTCAACTCCTACTCGGATGCCTACACGGCAAAGATCAATGAGGTCAAGGGCAATATCGAGAAGATCCGCGAGGAGCGTGAAAAGGCGCGCGTCCAGGAGCTGACGGTTGACACGCCGGCAAGCTTGGATGCGGCTGAGCGCCAGGCCGCCATGCTCTTTGGGATTGAGCAGGATAGCATCAACCGCATGGCCGAGGGCAGCGAGGAGCGCGTCCAAGCTCAGGCCGAGTTGGACCAGCGCCGCGCCGCCGCCGATCAGCAATTCGCCGATGCCCGCGCCGAGCTTTCCAATCTGGGTGAATGCACTTGGTACATTCAGGACCGCGGTAACATCGCAAGCTACTCGAGCGTCGAGAGCGACAGTTCTTCGATCGAGGCCATCGCCACGGTGTTCCCGTTTATCTTCTTTATCGTCGCCGTGCTCATCAGCCTCACCACCGCCACGCGCATGGTCGAGGAGGAGCGCACGCTTATTGGCCTGTACAAGGCGCTTGGCTATTCACGCGAGCGCATCCTGTCCAAATACGTGGACTATGCGCTGTGGGCATGTCTGATCGGCGGCGTGCTCGGCAACATCATCGGCTTTGTGGGCCTGCCACTGTTCTTGTTTACGGTGTTCGACGACATGTACTCGCTGCCCCAGATGCTGCTTTCGTACGATATCGTGTCTTCGCTCGTGTCGGTGGCGCTGTTTGCCGTGGGCGTGGTGGGCGCTACGATTATCGCCTGCCGCCACGAGATGGCCGAGACCCCAGCCTCGCTCATGCGTCCCAAGGCCCCGCGCGCCGGCTCGCGCATTCTGCTCGAGCATATCGGCTTTATCTGGCGCCGCATGGGCTTCTTAAACAAGGTCGCTGCACGCAACCTATTCCGCTACAAAAAGCGCGCCTTTATGACCATCTTCGGTATCGCGGGCTGTACGGCGCTTGTGATCTGCGGTATGGGCATCCGCGATACGTCGGTGGCGCTTTCGCCCAAGCAGTACGGGCATATCACGCGCTACGACCTGCTGGCGGTCGCCAATCCCGACGATTTTTCACAGACGTGCGCGGCATTGGATGGGCGCAGCGCGTCCAATGATTCCAACGTGACCGTGACTTCGACGCTGCCGATTATGACCGACAACGTCACCTTTACATTTGGCGGCAAGAGCGAGACTGTGCAGCTGATCGTGGTGCCCGATGACCGCACGAGTGACTTGGGCGATTACGTGCGTCTGGAGGATGAGTCCAAAGAACCGCTGCCTTTGCGTGACGGAGACGTGTATCTGAGCAAAAGTTCACAGCTGGTGCTGGGGATTCAGCCGGGCGATACGGCTCACGTCCAGGATTCGTCGCTCAATGTTGCCAAGGTCAAAGTCAGCGACATTTCGCTTAACTATCTGGGCAACACGCTTTACATGACGCAGGGCACCTATGAGCGCACGTTCGGCCGAAGCGCGCGTCTTAACGGCATCTTTGCACTGCTCAAGGGTTCGTCGGCCGACCAGATTGCGTTTAGCAAGAATCTTAAGAGTGACGGTTGGCTTACGATTTCGAGTACGGCCGAGCATTGGGAAAACTATGAGGCGAACTTTACGATTATCAATTCGGTCGTGGTGCTCGTGACCTTTATGGCGGCGTGCCTGTCGTTTGTGGTGGTGTTTACGCTGTCCAACACGAATATCTCCGAGCGCGAGCGCGAGCTGGCGACCATTAAGGTGTTGGGCTTCCGTCGCGGTGAGGTGCACCATTACGTCAACAAGGAGACGTTGATCCTCACGGCGATCGGCGCTGCGCTGGGCGTTCCACTGGGTGGTGCGTTGGCCGAGAGCTTTACGTACATCCTGCAGATGCCGTCGCTGTACTTTGACGTCGAGGTCGAGCCGCTAAGCTACGTGCTCGCCGTGGTGCTTTCCTTTGGCTTTACGTTTATCGTCAACCTCGCTACCAATCGTACCCTCAATAAGATCGACATGGTCGGCGCCCTCAAGAGTGCCGAGTAACCTGCCAAAAAGGGACAGGTTTATTTTGGCAGGTTTTATCTGGGCAAACGCCGGGCACCTACGGGCGCCCCGGCGTTTGTTGCTTTGCTATCTTCTGCTCGCAAGCGTGGATGAGAGGCCCTCTTTAGCCTTCGAGATTGGGCTTGAATGGGTCGTATGCCACAAAACGGGCCTATCTACTACGTTTAATTGGATACCCTCAACCATGCCGGGGAAACGAAAAATAAAACCGCAGGTAGAAGGCCTGTCGATTTTCGAAAAAGGCGGTCATGGTTGGCCTCATCGAGTTAAACGTAGTAGATGGCCCCTTTTCGTGGCGGACCATCAAACGAACGCCGACGCTTGTGCTGTAGCCGCTCCGATCATTCGTAAGTTGCGGTGGAATAGTTCCTAAATTCGACTACTCAAGGCTAAAACCGGAACTATATCACCGCAACTTAGGAGGGGGGGTACTAGTTGGGTGCTGCCGTCGGGCTGGGATGGTTTAGACTCGCTCGCGATGCTTCCATTGTTTACGGCACCAACGCACGAGTGCTTTTACGACCGGGATGGTGATGAGGATTACCCAGGCGGGATGGGGTTGTTTCAGGCAGAGCCACATGTAGAGGAACCATACCTCGGCACTGACTGAATAGACGACATCGATCAGCTTAGATAAGTGGCGTCGATCGATAAAGTCACCAATCGCGTAGTAGACGGGAATCAAAAAGATGAGGAAGAGTCCCGTAGCCCATGTGCCGTAGACAATGCCGAGCACCAGATAGGCGAGAGTGACAAGCGCGGGGAAGGGGAATTTGTTCCATGCACGTCCGACCTTGGTGTGGAAATGCTTGCCATGATGGTCGAGCTTGTCGTGTGCTTCCTTCCAGCTGGAAAACGTCTCGTCGTCGATGGTGACGGTGCCGTCGTCATTGGTATGCACGCTATGTCCATCGCCCTCAAGCGTATCGATATGCAATCCGCCTGGCCCCACATGGACCTCTTCACCCTTGCGCTCGTTAGCCACATGGATGCCATTCCAGCCAACATGAACCTCTTCGCCTTTGTTGGGATCAATAACGTGGATGCCGCGCGCGAGGGAAATATCGACAAGTGGTTTGTCGCCGCAATCGGCGTGCTCGGCAGAATCTTCGGCCTCTTTAGCCTCATCCACCGTTTCGGTGCTGCCGTCCTCTGAGCTATCGGCATCACTAGCCGCTTCCCCATACAACAACTCATCCAGCGACACACCATACAGCGCGGCGAGCGCAATGAGGTTATCGGTATCGGGTGAGGACTCGCTGCGCTCCCATTTACTAACAGCCTGGCGGCTTACACCCAGCTGGGCGGCAAGGGCCTCCTGAGAAAGCCCGGCAGCCTTGCGGCGATCAACGAGCCGCTGCGCCATCGCAAGATCCATGGTGGTTCCTTTCGTTTGATGATCGAATCGAATGAGCCGAGTATGCCGAGAACAACCGGTAGCGACCACCATTTCTAGTTAGAATCTGCCCCAACCCTACCGCAACTACCGGTAGCAACCATCATGACCAGCAATTTCGTGACAAATGTCAGTGCGCGCAACAGTTAAGAGCCCGGGTCAGAAGTCGCGGTGGAATAGTTCCTAGATTCAGCAATTTGAGCCCAAACAGGAACTATTCCACCGCAATTTACTATCAGACCAGGCACCCGCAGCAAGAAGACGAATAGCCTCGGCCTCCCTAGTTGCCGCAGGAGGCCCCAGGGCTTACCTCCCAAATCTTTCCGCAGGACGGAAGGACCCCGCCGCGCGAAGCGCAC
>UQJV01000047.1 GCA_900541475.1 uncultured Collinsella sp. | reverse complement strand
GAAGTTGAACGTCAGATTGTCCAAATGCGGCCCGCGCAGCGTCGAGCCGTTACGCCGTTCGGTAGAACGGCGTAACCCTAAATCCTCTCCGCGATCTCGTGAATGAGGTAGTCGGTCTTTTCCCAGCCCAGGCACGGGTCGGTGATCGACTTGCCAAAGACACCGCCGTCGACCGGTTGGTTGCCGTCCTCCAGGTAGGACTCGATCATAAAGCCCTTGACCAGCTTGGAGATGGACTCATTGCGGCGGCAGCTGTCGAGCACCTCTTTGCAGATGCGGTACTGCTCCAGTGGACGCTTGCCCGAGTTGTCGTGGTTGCAGTCGATGACCGCAGCCGGGTTGGCGTAGCCGGCGTGCTCGGTATAACGCTCGGCCAGGCGCTCAAGATGCTCGTAGTGGTAGTTGGGGTAGGTGCGCCCATCAAGACCGATGTAACCACGCATGACAGCATGCGCGAGCGGGTTGCCATCGCACTCGACCTCCCAGTTACGGAAGATAAAACTCTGATGTGCCTGGGCGGCGTAGATGGAGTTGAGCATGACGGTGGTGGAACCGGCAGTGGGGTTCTTCATACCGACGGGCACCGAAATGCCGCTCGATACCAGGCGATGCTCCTGGTTCTCGACCGAGCGCGCACCCACGGCGACGTAGCTCAGCAGGTCGACGAGATACTGGTAGTTGGAGGGATAGAGCATCTCGTCGGCGGTGAAGAAGCCCGTCTCCTCGATGACACGCAGATGCATGTGGCGAATGGCCTTGACGCCCTCGAGCAGATCGTCGGGCGCCTCGGGGTCGGGGTTGTGCAGCAGGCCCTTGTAGCCGGTGCCCTTGGTGCGCGGCTTGTTGGTGTAGACGCGCGGAATGATGATGAGCTTGTCCTTGACTTCCTCGGCGGTCTTGGCCAGGCGATTCATGTACTCGAGGACCGAATCCTCGCGGTCTGCGGAGCACGGGCCGATGATGAGCACCTTGCGCGCGTCCTCGCCAGTAAAGACCTTGGCGACTTCGGCATCGAATGCCCGCTTCTTGGCGGTAAGCTCGGCGGAGAGCGGCATTTCCTCGCGGATCTCCATGGGGATCGGCAGCCTGCGTTTGAAATCCATGGCCATGGGGGACCTCCTCAATCAAATAGGTCAAAGCATGAATTGTCGAATGCTCGGCATTATCCGCTGTCGCACACTAAAGTGCAAGCACGACCAACCAAAAAAAGGGAACGGATGACATGAGGACTTGCTTACCACGAGAGTGGATAATCTCCCGTTTTCGGCCTATGTTCGCGCCAAAAGCGGGAGATTATCCATCTCTCGTCGAGCAAGCGTCCGAAAATCCTCGCTCGTGACCTCTTTTACATGAAGCGCATCCTGGAGGATCACAGCCAAGACACCGGCGACGGCTTTATCGTCTACATGTACGGAGGCGACACGCAGGATTAGCCTGTGTGCCGCCTCACGGGCTTTCTCCAAGACAGTCAGCAATCAGCCAAACGAGCTAATAGGGCGTGCTCTCCTCTGCAGTAGGGACATTCATCCCGCGAAGCATGATATAGATGATGACCGCGCTGGCACTGAACGGTCTCTGATAGATAACGGTCGAGCAGGCGCGCCCATGTATGCGCGTCAAGGCGCTCTTGCGCTTTGCCAAAGAGCGACCGGCGGAAAGCCTCGCCCACGAGGCTGCCGAAATCATCGAGCGTAAGAGCGTACTTGGGGACAACATATCCGATCAGCGTCCCCACAAAGGGGCTGCGCCCATTGCACACGCAGTTGTTCAGCGACGGTGCAGGCGGCATGTCGTCATCCAGGTCAAAATAATCCAAGTCAAGTTCGCCAGAAGCGTATGGATGTATTCCGCGGTTGAGCATCTTGAAGATATGGACCGCGAGTCCAAAGTCATCCGTCTGAGGTGTAAACACCGGGGCATTCGTGGACGCCGCCAAGCTCTCGAAATTGCTGATGTCAGCTATCTCCATGAGTTGAAGCACCTCGGGGGCGATATAGCCGGGCGCCGCGCACGTTGTATCGTAGGTCGCCCCAGAGAGCGTGAAGCCGTACGAATCGGTGTCAAGTAGCATCAGACGACCTTGGTCTCCAACGAGAATGTTGCGAGGATTCCAGTCACCCAAGGTAATGCCGATATCGTGGAGCCCCGCGGCGAGCTTGCACAGCTCGATGAGCATTTCAATCTTTTGGCGTTCAGACATACGCGGTGCCGCAGGATTGCGCGGAAACTGCGACACAACATCGATCGAAACGAATTCTTCGGGGACCTCGTACATAAAAAAGCCCTTGAATCCCCTGCCGTCGGAGCGCTCATAGAGCGCCCCGAGTGGCCAGGCAAGCTTAAGAAGCAGCTGCTTTTTGCGCTCAAAGAGCACCGAAAGTATCGCCGCCATCGACTCGATCTTGCGAGAAATCTGAGGCGTGGAATTGTGAAAGATCTTGGCGACGAACGGCTCCCCCACGATGCGATAGACGGAGCCCTCGCGTCCACACCCCATTTCGTCACCGAGCTCAAAGGCCCTGCCGCTGCTGTCGTAAAGCATCTGGGGGACTCCCTTCGTTATTCGTAGGTCGGATCGGTGTTGATGGGCACGTCGCGCGGGCCGCCCGCCATGCCCTCGTCGTGCTTTTTGACAAATATTCTGCAAGCCTCGAGTAGCTCGTCATATTCGAAGCAAATGCCGAGCATGTTCTCTAGCATCGCGATTGGCTCAAGCGCAGGCACATCGGTGCCGCCCTCGGCCGGAAGCACCACGGTGGCCTCGAGATTCGGCGCATCGGGATCAAGCGAGATATTGATGCTCGAAGCAGCCTCCGGTCCTGCCGGCTTGGGATCAAGCTCGGCCTGAGGAACAGACTCCGCAGCATGCTCCACAACAGGTTCGGCTTCGGGCTCAGTCGCAGGCTCCACTTTGGGCTCCGGCACGGGTTCGGGCTCCGTCACAGGAACAGGCTCGGGCACAGGTTCTGTCACAGGCACGGGTTCCGCAGCGGGCTCGGGCATGGGCGCAGGCTCCTCCTTCAAAACAGCAGCGGACTCCACGTGGTCCCAATCGAGCGCAACAACAACGGTCGCGTCATCGTACGTGTAGCGGTTTCCTTGGATGCGATGGAGAACGTTCTCGACGCGCTTTTCCAATGCGGCATCAATATCCGATGCGCCCACAGACTTGTACCCGGCACCCATAAAGAGATGCACGCCCTTCTCTTTGAGCTTCTCGTTGTTAAACTCGGGCACCAGGAGCTCTAGCAGGCCATCCGTAGCGAGCAGAAAGCCACGCACATGGCCACACGCACTGATCTCCCACTTCTCTCTGCAGTAAAGGGGATACGTGCCCGCCTCCCCCACGCGGCTCGGGCGGGTAAGGAGCTCAAATCCAGCATCGGTCTTTGCGATGACACCCGAGTCGCCCGCGGAGCCATAGAACAGCTGCTCGCCATCGTAAACGGCAATTGCGAGCGTCGCATCGAACTCGTTGGCAGGCAGCTCCATCGATGCGGCTTTCTTGACCACAGCGTTGTTCGCCTTGATCATGGCCTGCTCCAAAAAACGAGGCATCGAGATCGCCAGGGCGCTGTCGCCTGTCGCGCACCAGGTGCCAATCAGCTCGCACATCGTCGACACGGCGGTGTTGACGGCGGCATGGGCGCCGATATCGCTGTGAGCCTCGGAGCCCAAGCCATCCGCCACGGCCGCGACAACGTACTCCTTGCCCGGCAGGAGTCGATCCCTCTTGCCACCATCCTTCCAGATCGCCACTTGCTTGACGCGGCGGATCATATGCGCATCCTGGCAACGCGTACCGTAGCAGCGATGAGCAACACCGCGCTTTGTCACCCCGGCAACGCCGATGGTACGAGGCTGACTAAATCCCTTATCAATAGACATTGCTGACCCCCTACTGATTGCCACGGACAAAATCGTCGAGCGTGCAAACCTGAACATCCGGGCGCGTTTTCAGGCAATCCTCAAAGATCTGGCGCTCCGAACCTGCGGCACCGGGCTCGGACATGACGCGCATGCTGGCGCCGATGAGCTTAAAGGCCTCGGCGATAGCCTTGCCCTTGTCGTCCGAAAGCTTGAACCACATGCCGTCGACGCGGCAAAGCTCGGCAAACTCGTCCTCGGAATAGTCGCCGTAGCCAAACGGCAGGAACAGCACTTTGCCGGACTCCACCAGCTTGCTGATGCAATCGGCAGCCGCAGACACGTCACCCCCCGGCTCATCGTGTCCGTCGGTCAATAGAACTACGACCGTCTTGTAGGGAGCCTTGAGCGTTTTCTTCTTAACGCGATGTGCGTACTTGCCTTCGAGTTCGCAAGCAGTCAGAAGTGCCTGGTTAAGGCTGGTAAGACCGCCGGCCTTAAGCTCAAGATCGCCGGTTACCTTGCTTGCCGGGACAAAGATGTCATCGATGTCGCGCTCGTAGTCGGCGCTCTCCACGCTGCCGCCATTGCGAAGGTTATGAACCGTGACATCGGTGCCAAAGGACACAAGGGCCACATCGACGATTCCTGCCGAAAGCGGGTCGTCGGCGATGTCCTTGCAAAGGTTGTGCAGACCCGCATTGATGGCCTTCATGACCCTATTGACGGACCAGGAGCGGTCGGCAACGATGATGACGCCGCGGCGCGTCTCGGACAGACCACCGCCGCCAAACGCATCCAGAAGATCTGCCTCGTAGGCGTCGCGGGCATTCGGGGGAAGAACTTCTGTCTGGATGAAATCGTCCAAGTCGTTGACACTATAATTGCTGGTCATAGGAGGATTCCTTTCTCTCTTGAGGCTACTTTTGGCCTCCTATTGGCATTGCATTATGGGTTGGCGGACGCCGTTTTCTGGGACAACCGTTCAGCTGAATCATGTGCTGCGAACCGCCAAGCCGAGCCGTGTTCAGGAGCGATAAGACGCCATGAGCGCGGCGCGCGCTTCATAGGCATCCGAATACCGGGCGGCAGGCTTTTGCGCCATTGCACGGCGCAAGAAATCGGCAAAGGGGATATTTCGCGGCAGAGCGCGAACGTCGCGCGTGCCGAACATGAACTTGGCGATCACCTTGGCCGTGCTATATACATCGCTCGCCGGTGAGGCAATGCCGAGATTACGCAGCTCAGGAGCCTCGTATCCACGCGAAATAACGCGCTCGCCCACCAGCGGACCGGCACACTCCGCTACCGAGGCACACAGGCCAAAATCGATGAGCACCACATGACCATCGGGCGTAACGATCCAATTGCCAGGGTGCGGGTCGCGATGTATGTAGCCGGCGCGACATACCACGGCCATAGCATCGAACATGCCCAGCACGAGCGAAAAGAGCTCGCGAGACGAAAGCGGCCAGCCTTCGCTGGCACGACGCTCAACATGGGCGAGAACGTCCTCGCCCTCGACAAAGCGCTCGCGCAGGCAAAGGTGCTTACCGCCAATACGGCGATCTTCCACATAGGCCATACCATCTACCTGCGGAAACATTTCGTAGCCTTTAAACGGGCCGCCGAGGAGCGCATATTCGTTGCGGAGTCTTTCCTCGGCGTCGGATGTAAGCGCGACCTTGCAGACGTTTCCGCCCGCACGATAGACGAGCGTCTGCTTTGTCTTTCCGCCGTCATAGATGAGCTCGACCGGCTCGCCCAACGCCGGCTTTGGCGGCATTGGATCCCGTTTTAACAGCCCGCCGATCATCTCGCGAGCGCCGCCCAGGCGATCTAGCACACCGGGAGCGCCCGGCTGCTCAAAGGCATTTGCACGGTCGCGGCGATAGCGCACCAGCACGGGATTGACCTCGGTCATCGTGGATTCTCCTTTCTCATTGGATATCGACGCGGCAAGCATACTGAGCCGCTCGCGCATCGCTCCGTACACTGCTCAGCTGAACCGATGGCGAGGCTTCCGGCGCATTTTTGGGCTATCCTAGGGAAAAACTTGAGCACCGCACACATGCTGCAGCGACGCAAGGGGATGAGCTGACATGGCAAAGGCCACTGCAACCCAACAAAACGATTTTGACGCCGTGTTCCGCACGCTTGACAGCGCATGTACGCTTCCGTTTGCCGGCTGGTGCGCCCGCATCGAAGGCTACGATCGCATCCGCCTGAGCGTGAGCCCCATTTGGCCCGAAGGTGAGGCCGTCACACGAGCTATCTGCCCCGCAGCCAACTCTGCCAATGGGCTCACCGCAGCTCAATATCGCTTTTTCTATGCACTGTTTAGCAGCAACTGGAAAGTAAAGGATCGACGGATCGCCCTTACGCGCACGCTTTTGTCTACCCAAAATCCCGGCACAAGCGGCGCGTCAAAACGCTCGCTTTCCAACGCGCGCGGCGCCAGTCTGCTTCTTCTCGATCACGGAGGCATTTCCACCACGTCCGAGGCGCCAGATGCAAGCCTCTATGCGCATGTGCAGGGCGAGCTTTCGCAGCTCTACCTGCAGTATGCCATCCTCGAATCCGAGCGAGACCTGGTACTCGACCTCTGCCGCGACATGCAGGAGCGCGTAAATAAACGCTGGGGCAAGACCATTCTCGACCACCCCGAAGTTGAGCTCTGTACCAATAAAAAGTACTGGTATCAGTTTCTTCCCCTCGAGAAGAGCCGCAGTTTCGACCGCACCTGCAACCGAATTGCGCAAGCAGCGGGCATGCAGGGCATGGCAGAGGCCGATTCCGAGCTTCCGCTTGTAACCCCGCGAGCAGTGCCATCCGGCACCGAAAAAGCGCGCGTGCCGACGCTGCCCAAAAAAGCCGACAGCCTTTCCTCGCGCTCAAAGCACCCGGAAAGCGAGGCGATCAAATACAACGCAAAACGCTTGATCATGGAGAACCTCCAGGACGCTGCGTCCCTCTTGCTCGATGTTCGCGCAGCTGAAGGACCAGCAAGTGGCTTTAACACCAAAGAAACGGTGCCTGTATCGGGAACGTGGCTTTGGGGCTTTACCCAGGGAAACACCTCCGATGACGCCCGCCGCACCCTGCTTGCACCCGATGCACGGGACAAATGGCTTGTGGCAGGACTGCTCCTCGCAGATTGGCTGCTCGATTGTGCCGATGGATCGGACGATGAGGAGCGCTTGGCGCACATTCAGGGCGCCGTCGACGCCATCGTCGAGCGCCTTGATGGAGATTTGAGCGATGCACCAACCACCGGAGAGCTTGCTGCGCTTTACGACGCGTGCACGCCAACGCTTATGGCGCGCAAATCTCTCGGCCCCCTCATGGCCGGCATCCTCTATTCCCTTGTCTATGGTGCCCACCTTGAACGCGCCGGGCTGGGAGCCTCCTCGCTTCAGGCCGACATCGGTACGGTCTGGACTGCTGGCGACACTCCCAGCGCGGATCGGCCCGGTACACGCCGCGAGCCCGAAGCCATCGCCGTCACCATCGCAAGCTGCCCCGCAGGTGTCGGCGGCACCTACAGCCCTCAAACCTGCAGCACCCAAAACATGGTTCGCATTCCCAAATCGACCGCCTGGCTCTTCGGCCGGAGCCCCCGGCCCTCGCAGACGCAGAATGTCGACACCGGCACCACCGTACTCGACGATCCCGCTATTTCGCGACAGGCTGTCAAGCTCTCTTGGGACGAAGCGCATGCCGCCTGGCAGCTTGAAGTGTTCAACCGAAACGGCGCAAACTGCGACGGCGAGCTTATCGAAAGTGGCGAAACCGTCGATGTTGCACCGGGAACGCGCATCTGCCTGCGCGGGTCCGAGCGCAATTATTTCCTGCTGTTCTCGGGAGCATAAAGGCGGGGCGGAACTATCTTCCACCCCGCCTCCCGCGGTTACCTAAAGAAAAGTCGGATGCGACGACCGTCAGTATGTTCGCGTACCGCGACGCGCTGCCAGTAATACATCAGCACGAGGATGAACGGGGTAAAGACCTCGATAACCATTCGTATTTCGATGTCGCGTTCCAACCAAAACGCAAGCGCCACAAACCCTAAAAACGCAACCAAACCCGGTGCCGTCTGATCGACCGGAACCACCGACAGCCCGACGAGCACGACAACCGTGCAGGCAAGCCATGCCGTCCCCATCGTGTCACGCACGACAAATCCCAAGACGACGCCGACCACCACTGCCAGCAGCGTGCGAACGTGCAAGGCAAGGGTAAAGCGGCCCAGCGACACATAAACCACCGCCAGAACACAAACAAGCCCCAGCACCCACGCCATCTCACTCACGCCCAGCAGCATATCCGCTAGCATCAATGCCAGCAGGCCTCCGCACGCCCACGTTACACGACGCAGCTCGCGGTTGAGCTCGTGCGCCTCGCCGCGCAGCGTCTCGTCTCCCAGATCGCAGAGCTCCAAGGGAAGCCCCTCGGCAACGGGAGCCAAGACCGCCACGGCAACGCGCAGCAAGAGCGCAACCAGCTCAAAGCCCAGCAAAGCCGCCAGACCATAGCAGGCAGTAACAATCAACATTGCCCTCAACAGCACCGTAGGCCGCTTGGCGTGGGGAATCGCCTGGCGCACGTCGCGAACCAGGAGGGCATCGACCATGGCCTGGACAACCATAAGACCGGCGCTAAACATGTAGAGCGGGTCGCCGGGCTCGAACAGCACAAGCGGCATGGCCAGCACTAAACCCGTCAGGGCAAAGTGTCGAGCACTGCCCTCGCGGCTAAAACGCAGCGGATCTCCCTCCACATCAATCGCAGGCGTCAGGTCGCGAACATAATAGAACCCCACAAAGCACAGACCGATAAAGACAATAAAGCCCCACCCATAAAAATCGAGATCGGTTGGAGGGTTATTGAGCCAGCTGCTTCCTAAAAAGAGCGAGGCGTGGGCAATATCCAGGGCGAATAGCACAACGCCCAACGCATAGAACCACCCCGCCGCCAGAATGCGGCCGGCGGATACCTGAGGCCGCACGGGATTAACCGAGTAATTCATCAGGTCCACCGCCCTTGCCGTCATCCGCCTCGGACAACAATTCCTCAAGCAAAATAGCTGCGCGTTGTTGATGGCGTATTTCCTCTGGAAGCGCATCGTCATCCACGAACTCATAAGGACCCTCAAAAGGATCCAAAAGCTCATCCATCTCCTCGAGGACCTCGCCGAGAGACTGCACGACAAGCCCCACAGCGCGGACCAAGTCCGCCGCGTCGAATACGCCGTCGCACTGGGCCTTCAGCTCAAAAAAGTCATCCAGGGCAAAATCAACGCAAACGTTGACCCCCTCACGTGCAAATGTCATGCCACGCGATGCAATGGCCTTTTCGCAAGCAGCCCTCTTGTCCGCATCGGGCAGGCAGTCGATGCACACGCTTACGCTCTCACCATCCCCTGTTTCTACGAGACCAATACGAAGCGTTGCCAGGTAGTCGAGATAATCGACCTCGGCGGTAAACTCAGTCGAAGCGATGCCCAAAAGCACATCGATGTCATCCTGGGCTCCCGCCTCACCACGGCGCGAGGGCACACTGTCCTGGTCGAGCACGGCAACCAGATTTGCTATCCAGCCGGCAGCCATAGCTTCCTCCTTACGGTTGGGAATATTGAGGCAATCCTATCGGCGCGGCAGCCCTCTCCCCTGCGCGCCGTTCAGCTGAACAGCAGCTATTGAAGGCGTTGTGGTGCGTCCGTTTTTTGCGCGCCCTCTATACTTAAATGGCCAGAAAGCACCTCGATTGGTGCAGAGCACCAAGCGAGGGGGCGGACATGGAAAACATCTTTTGCGCGGAAGCGCTCAATGGAATAATCCAGGTCAATCCGCTCGCCGAGCTGCCCGCCTCCCAAGCGGGCATCGCGATGCGGCCAAGCGGTGAGCCCTCGGGCGCGAGCGCCGATCTTTGGTTTATCGACACCGCTTCTGAGTCAAACGTCAGCTGTGCCACGAGCACGCCCGCCCACGGCACCAAACTTGCCGTCAAGGTCATGCGCCATGGCTGCAGCGCCCCTCATAAAGAATCGCTCGAATCCAATGAAGTCTATAAATCCGACTGGTACAAGCTACGCCAGGAATACGAGACACTTCGTAGCATGAACGGAGCCCAAGGACACGCGCCCATCGCCTATGCCCTGGGCTGGCGCATTAAAAAGACACCTCGCGGCGAGGTGCGCTACCCCGCCCTTGCCATGGAATATGTCGAGGGCGTTGACATCGTCGAGCTGCGCGAGATTATGAGCGATGTACACGGCGAGGTCACCGCCGCCGATATCCTCGGCACAGCACGCGCCATCGTCACGGCCCTGCTTTGCTGCACGGTCGTTTCGCGCGAGGACGCTCGCTACCTCACCACTGTCTCGCACCGCGACCTTTCGTCCCATAACCTGCGCTTTATGCTGGACAAGGACAGCCAGCGTATTGAGCGCGTCATGCTCATCGACTTTGGGCAGAGCGCCCAAAACGACGATCCCGACGTGACGGCGGCCGACGGCAGCGAACGTCTGAGCACGCCGTTTATCGGCGCGCCCGAGATCTTCGACCAGCGTCAAAGCGAGGTGCGCCAATGGCGCAACACCAGCCACGCCGATTGCTACTCCATCGGCTGCCTCTTGTATTACCTTCGCTGCGGAGCGTGGCCGCACGAGGCCCAGATTCGAACTATCTGCGCGCAGAGCTCGGGCGGCCTAAACGCCGCCGAGCTGCAGGAGCTCTTTGAACTTAAAAATAAGGGAGCCATCCATCTCGACGGTGCCTATTGCACCGACGGCGATGATCGCGCCCTCGATGAGCTCATCGCACGCTGCACCGAGCCGGGCATCGGCAAAATCGGAGGCCGCTTCGACGTCATTCGCCTGGCAGAGCGCCTGGGGATCGACGAGAACGGCAAGTCGCTGACAAACGACGCGCCGGAGGCTACCTCGCCCGCCGAGGAGAGCACTTCCCACTCCAAAAGCCCCTTCCACAAGAATCGCTTGGCCGCCATTGCTCCCTGTCTCTGCGCGGTTGCGGTGGTGGTGGCCATCGCCGTGGCCATTGCATTTGCAACGGGTGCTCTCGGCACATCGCAAGAAAACGACCGGCTCGTCCTCTATCCCACCACGGCGCTCTCCGCAGGCCAGCTGCGCGAAAGCGTCGAGCTGGTCCAGGCGCGTCTAGATGTTGCCGGCCTGGGCAAAGCCTCGACCATTGAAAGCATGGACGGCATCTGCGTCGACTTTTCCGCCGGCGCCTTCGATGTTCCCGACGAGCCTGACGGGGGCGATAGCGACACCGATTCGTCCCAAGCATCCTCATCGTCCGAATCGAGCGACACGGCGAGCATATCCCGCAGCAAGGCAGCGCAATTGCTTTCCCGCCCGCTCGAGCTCTACCTTACCCGTATGGATTCAAAGAGCACCGGCTTCACATCCTACGAGCATATCTACCGAACGGAAATCAAAGACGTCACGGTCAAAACGGGCAAGGTCGAAGGCCTGGAGCCCTTAGCCCCCGACGATCCCGATCGTTATGTCTATCTTGAGCTCACCCTGACCGACAGCGCGAACAAGCGGCTCAAAGAGAGCTGTGGCGATTGGCTCGACCAAGGTGAGCTCGCCTTCGACGTGGAAGGATCTTCGTGGGACGTGGTCTCGACCGTGTCGCTCGGCAAGGGTCGTTACGCCTTTACGGCGGACCTACTCGCACCGTCCCAGACCCTCTGTGAGGTGCTTGCCGAAGCATTGCGTTCCGAAAGTTACCACACAAGCTTCCGCGGCAGCTTGGTACCGCAGGCGACGTGGATCGACGACGATTTTACGGGCGACAACCAGGCCAAACAAAGCACCCTCAAGGACGACGGCGCCCTCGTTTCCTTTACGAGCTACGACGCTCTTTCCCGCGGAGAGCGCATCGATGCCCTTGAGGCCCTCGCGGCACGTCTGGATACCCTTGGCGTCCCCTATGCACTCGGCGACTCCGACGACGGCAAAGATATCGTCGCGCAGATCCAAGGAATCGACTTGGGGGAGGCCGCGGCAAGTCTTATCTGCGGCCACAGCTCCGTCAAAGTTTCTTGCGGTTTGCACAGATACGTACTCAGATCACCGGTCGTCGAAGCCGTCAGCACCTCGACGGGCACAAAGGCAGTACAGGTAAGCGACGGTGACGGTAACGTTTACGACGAAGCGGGGATGAGCACAGTAACACAGGCTGCGGCCGATGCTGGCGGCGCCTGGGTCTACCTCAGCGTGGGAGACACCCCGATCATGCGAACGTGGGTGGACGCCGCCTCGGAGCAACTCACCTTTGATATTTCGTGCGCCACGGGCAAAGCGATCGACACCTCAAACGAATATCTTGCAGACCTAGTGTCCGTTGTTGTCGCCACCACCGAACTGCCTTTTATGCACCTCGACTATTGCGGTCGCATGGACCTTGCTCTTTCGGACGCCCCCAGGTCGCTCGATGCCGAAGTCGATGAGGCACGCGACGCCATCAAAGCTGCGTTCCCTTCGGCCACGGTCGGCACGAACCCCTATGACGATACGGAGCTCTTGGTATCCCTCGACCTTACCGTCGACGATGCCTTTGCGCAGGAGGCCATCGATACCGTCGAGGCACTCTACAACGCCATGGATTTTGACAGCACGCCGTTTCGCCAGGTAACGTTCTATCTTGCCGACGAGCGCGGGGACGAACGAGCCCGCATTTGGTTCTTGCGCTGCGATGGAGCAGACGAGCAGAGCGGCCACGTCGCGGTAAATGGGTCAATTCGCGAAGGCCGCTTCGAAGAGCAACGCCAGCGCGTGATCGACGCCGCCGGGGCGAATACTTTCTTCCAGGAGCATATGGACGATCTGTCCTCTTGGCTGCTCTAGCCCCTAGCCGGCTGCGCCCCATGTCCGACGAGCCCTTAGCGCATCAATCCGAATCACACGACGTGAACGGTCAATGCAACACTCGACACCACAGGCAAACGTCGACGTCAGACGATCGCACACGGCCGAGTGTGCCCCATCGAAGCTCTTCTCATCTGGAAACATGGGGAGCTGGATCTCGATTCCTCGCCGGGGAAATCCCGCACTGCGCGCAATGGGAACGGCGTCGTCAACGGTTGCCACAAATCGCCCCGTGAGTCCATAAAAACCCAGGTCACGCGGGGCAACCGGAACCCATTGCCCCGATAAGCGCTCGGTAGCGTAGTCGTATGCCGCCTCGCTCATGCCAAAAGCACTGTGCATGGGCAGCATTCCATCCCGTCCATCGCGTGTGGGGTCGATGATGTACCATGCCGGGCGACCGCGCTCCCCCAGGTTCACGACGCACCAGGCATGCCCCGTTGGATCGCTCGCGAGGCGGCGACCCCACGCATAGACGCAGTCGATACCAGCACGGTCCAGCAGATACTTAAAGCCTTTCGCCCACCCCTCGCACACGGCACGGTGCTTGAGCAGCGGGCCATCCGCCGAATGCGAATACGGGCGACCGTTCTGGAATCGATACCGTGCAAGATAGACATCGTGGATTGCCAAGACCCGGTCGAAGGCCGATGCGCCCGCCGGTACCGCGCTCAGAATCGGCGCAGCCGCACGCTCCATCTTAGCGAGATTTGTATAGAGCCTGGTGACCGACTGCTTGTATCCTTTGGCGTAATTTGGTACAAGCAGGACCTTTTCGCCATGGCGGCAGTAGTGCATACCGCCCAGGAGATGGATGAGCTCGGGACAGTCGCAGCGCATAAGCTCTACCAACGCCTTGACCGTATCCATGCCCGCGTGCGCCGAGACCTCGCAGCCCTTCTGCCCGTTGAGCACGCACTCGAGCAGCGTATCGTATGCACGCTGGGCTTCGGGAGCCAGATGCGCCCTGTTAAACATGCCCTCGGGTCGCACGTTTCCCTTCGAATCGATCATACAAGCCCCCAATCTGGTCCGTTTCCCCAGATTGTGGGCCCGCACGCCCAAGCCGCACGGCCCGCCGTTCAGCTGAACCTACCTACCAAAAAGGGACAGGTTTATTTTGGCAGGTTTTATCTGGGCAAACGTCAACCGCCGCGGGGGAGTTGCCTCCCTTCGCGGCGGTCTTCTAGCAGAAAAACCAAGTGAGTAGGCTTTTTGCAGGAGGCCAAGCACGCCCTAAAACGACACAGCTCTGACCGGTGACGCATAATTTCTTTCGCAAATTGACAACCGCATAGCGGAACACGGCCCGC
>UQJV01000046.1 GCA_900541475.1 uncultured Collinsella sp. | reverse complement strand
CAACTGCCATATTGATCCCTAGGGGACGGAGGAAAACGGATCACTCAGAGGGCCAAGCGACCCAAGTGATCCGTTTTCCTCCGCACCAGGGGATCAAAATGCTACCTGTGCCATATGCCCTATAATGTCCGCCCGTCGGGCGGCATAGGGCCGCTGTCTAGGGTATGGGAGGCGCAAATGGCAGAGTCGGCAGCAGGGGATGCCCTGTTCGAGCGTACGGGAAAAGTATCGTTTGTGCAGGTATTGCCCCATGCGCTGCAGCATGTGCTGGCGGCGTTCGCGGGCATCGTCACGCCCGCCATCATTATCGCGTCGGTCTGCGGCTTTACCCCTCAGGAGGAGGCCGCCGTCATCCAGGCGTCACTCGTCCTCTCGGCGCTCGACATTTTCCTTCAACAGTTCCCCATAAAAGGTGTCGTCGGTTCGGGCCTGCCCATTGTGATGGGCGCGAGCTTCACCTTCGTGCCGGCGCTCAAAGCGGTCGGTCTCGAGTTTGGCTTTGAGGCCGTGCTGGGCGCCCAGGTTATCGGCGGCGCCCTCGTCGTGCTCTTCGGCCTGCTGTTTAGGCGTGTGAGTTTTCTGTTCCCGGCCCCGGTGCTCGGCACCATCATCTTTGTCATTGGCCTGTCGCTGTGCCCGGTTGCCGTGGCGTCCATGGCGGGCGGGGAGGGCGCTGCCGATTTCGGCAGTGTCACCAACTGGGCCGTCGCGCTTGTGACGTTTGTCGTCACCTTTATGGCCGGCAACTACGGTAAGGGCGCGCTTAGGCTGGGCAGCATCCTGGCCGGCATCTGCGCGGGCTTTGTTTTGGCTGCGGTGCTGGGCATGGTCGATTTCTCGGCCATCGCGACCGCCAGCTGGTTTGCTCCGCCGGCACTTGGCGCCCATCGTCTGGTGTTCGATCCGGCAGCGTGTGCCGTCGTGGGCGTCGTCGCCATTGTTAACGCCGTGCAGGTTATGGGTGAGTTTGCCGCCGTGTCGTCCGCCGCGCTGGATACCCCTGCGACCGATGGCCAGATCTCGGGCGGTCTGATCGCCAACGGTCTGGTCGTCATGCTCTCGGGCTTTTTGGGCGGCGTCCCCACGGCTACGTTTGGCCAGAATGTAGGCATTATCGCCGAGAACAAGGTCGTCAACCGCATGGTCTTTACGCTTGCGGCGGCTATTTTGCTCATCGCAGGCCTGCTGCCCAAGTGTGCGGCAGTGCTCACGTCCATTCCGCAGCCGGTAATCGGCGGCGCCACCATTGGCGTGTTCGCTACCATCGGCATGAACGGTGTGGTCATGTTTGCCCGCCACGGCCTGTCTCAGCGCGACACCACGCTCATGGGTCTCTCCATCGCCTTTGGCACGGGCATTGAGCGCACGGCCGGCGCACTTACCGGCGCTGGGTTCCCCGCATGGGTCGGCACCGTCTTTGGCGGATCCTCCATTGCCGTCGCCGCACTTGTCGCCGTCGTCCTTAACCTGGTGCTGCCTCGCCAAAAATAACGCCCCATATATGAGTTGCGGTGAAATACGGACTGTTTAAGCCTGTTAAGCCGTCAAACAGTCCCTATTTCACCGCAACTGCCATATTGATCCCTAGGGGACGGAGGAAAACGGATCACTCAGAGGGCCAGGCGACCCAAGTGATCCGTTTTCCTCCGTCCCCTAGGGATCAATTTGTGCGGGGGAGTTGTGGAGTTGTGCAGGCAGAAGAGGTTTTTCTGGAAATACGCTCCCGATGCGCGTATAGTACCGATTGTTTTGTCGGCTCCTGCTGCGTCGAGTCCAAACCGCGAAATGCCATGAGCGGCGCGGATGCAGTCAGGAGGCACGAGGACAACCCACTGTGGCCACGCCCCGTGCTTAAAACCCCAAGAAGGAGTGAACAATGGCAGAAGAGAAGTATGTGCCGCGTCTGAAGACCAAGTACAACAACGAGGTCAAGCAGCAGCTTCAGGACAAGTTCCAGTACGAGAACGTCATGATGATCCCCAAGTTTGAGAAGATCGTCGTGAACATGGGTGTCGGCGAGGCCGCTACCGATTCCAAGGCCATCGACGGTGCCGTGCGCGACCTGCGCGCCATCACCGGCCAGCAGCCGATGATCACCCGTGCCCGCAAGTCCATCGCTACCTTCCGCCTGCGCGCTGGTATGCCGATCGGCTGCAAGGTTACCCTGCGTGGCGACCGTATGTGGGAGTTCTTCGATCGTCTGACCTCCGTCGCGATCCCCCGTATCCGCGACTTCCGCGGCATCTCCGCCAAGAGCTTCGACGGCCGTGGTAACTTCTCCATGGGCGTCACCGAGCAGCTCATCTTCCCCGAGATCGACTTCGACTCCGTCGATCACCAGCGTGGTATGGACATCACTTTCGTGACCACCGCCAACACCGATGAGGAGGCCAAGGCCCTTCTGGACGCCTTCGGTTTCCCGTTCAAGAAATAGGTTCACCTGCCCTATAAGCGCCGTTCCCACAAGGGGGCGGCGCTTGGGGCGAACAATACTCTATGTGAGGAGGATATAAGTGGCTAAGACATCGATGATCGTCAAGTGCAATCGCAAGCAGAAGTTCTCTACTCGTGAGTACACGCGCTGCCAGCGCTGCGGCCGTCCGCACTCTGTGTACCGCAAGTTCGGCCTGTGCCGTGTCTGCTTCCGCGAGCTTGCACTCAAGGGCGAGCTTCCCGGCGTTAAGAAGGCCAGCTGGTAAGTCACTACCAGCGTTTCAAGCATCAGTTTGGAACAGGGAAAACGCGCTAGTTAGGCTTTGCCGTTAAGGGCGGCGAAGAACCAAGAGCACGTGTTCATCAAGAACGAAGGAGAATCTGTATGAACCTTACAGACCCGATCGCAGATATGCTTACGCGCATCCGTAACGCTAACTCTGTGAACAAGGCCACGGTCTCCATGCCGAGCAGCAAGAAGCTCGTCGAGATCGCTCGTGTTCTGCACGAGGAGGGCTACATCGAGGGCTACGATGTCGAGGACACCGTTCCCCAGAAGACTCTGCACATCACGCTTAAGTATGGTCCTAAGAAGGCTAAGGTCATCAACGGCATCCGCCGCATTTCCAAGCCGGGCCTGCGTAAGTACACCGGCGTTGCCGACATGCCCCGCGTCCGCGGTGGCCTTGGTACCGCCATTATTTCCACCAGCCATGGCGTTATGACCGACCGCGATGCTCGCAAGCACAACGTCGGCGGCGAGATCATCGCTTACGTCTGGTAATTCGCTCGGTAGGTAGAAGGAAAGGAGATCACCGTGTCTCGTATCGGTAATAAGCCTGTCCAGATTCCCGCCGGAGTCGAAGTGGCAGTCAACGGCAACAACGTTGTCGTCAAGGGCCCCAAGGGCCAGCTCGAGCTCGATGTTTTTGAGAAGCTCACCATCAACGTCGAGGACAACGTCCTCACCGTTTCCCGTCCCGACGACGAGCGTGAGACCCGTGCCCGCCACGGCCTCACCCGCGCCCTCATCCACAACATGGTTGTTGGCGTTTCCGAGGGCTTCGAGAAGAAGCTCGAGCTCGCCGGCGTCGGTTACCGCGTACAGCAGAAGGGCAAGAACCTCGAGTTCTCCCTGGGCTTCTCGCACCCCGTGATCGTCGAGGCTCCCGAGGGCATCACCTTCGAGGTTCCCGACAACACCCACGTGAACGTCAAGGGTATCAACAAGCAGCAGGTCGGTCAGATCGCCGCTGAGATTCGCGGCCATCGTCCTCCCGAGCCTTACAAGGGCAAGGGTATCCACTATGTTGGCGAGCACATCCGCCGCAAGCTGGGTAAGGCCGCCAAGTAGTCGTAACCGACTCACTCGCATAAGACCAGCACCCCGTTAGGTGCTGGCAAGATCAACCTTTTTAGGAGTTTACGTATGAACAAGCATAAGGCGAAGCTGGAAGGCCTCAAGCGTCGTCAGCGTCGTGTTCGCGGCAAGGTCTCGGGTACCGCCGAGCGTCCGCGTCTTCGCGTGACCCGTACTAACGCCAACATCTATGCCCAGATCATCGACGACAGCAAGGGCTCCAGCCTGACGCTCGTCTCCGCCTCGACCCTCGAGGCCGAGTTCAAGGGCACCCACACCTCGAACAAGGAGGCTGCGGAGAAGGTCGGTCAGCTCGTTGGCAAGCGCGCCATCGAGGCCGGCATCACCAAGGTCGCTTTCGATCGTGGTGGCCGTATCTACCATGGCCGCGTCAAGGCCCTCGCCGACGGTGCTCGTGCCGCCGGTCTCGAGTTCTAGGAGGTATGTAGCACATGGCTCGTAATCAGAAGCAGCAGCGCGAGGCCTCCGAGTTCGAGGAGCGCGTCGTTTACATCAACCGCGTGTCGAAGACCGTCAAGGGTGGTCGTCGCATGAGCCTCGTCGCTCTCGTCGTCGTTGGCGACGGCAAGGGCAACGTCGGCGTTGGCATGGGCAAGTCCGCTGAGGTGCCCATGGCCATCTCCAAGGCGTCTCTCGATGCCAAGAAGAACATGTTCCACGTGCCGGTGACCGATCAGGGCACCATTCCGCACGAGGTTCTCGGTCACTTTGGTGCCGGCCGCATCATCATCAAGCCCGCTGTCGAGGGTACCGGCGTTATCGCCGGCGGCGCTGTGCGTCCCCTCTTCGAGCTTGCTGGCATCAAGAACGTCCTGTCCAAGTCCCTCGGTACCGACAACGGCCTCAACATCATCAAGGCTGCCGTCGAGGGCCTCAAGGAGCTCTCCAGCCCTGAGGACGTCGCGGCTCGCCGTGGCCTGACGGTCTCCGAGATGTTCGTCGGTAAGGAGAACTAAGCATGGCTGACACCATCAAGATCAAGCAGGTCCGCAGCACCAACGGTTGCAAGCAGGACCAGGTCCGTACTGTCCGTGCCCTCGGTCTCCACAGGATCCGCGAGGTTCGCGAGATTGCTGACAACGAGTCCGTCCGCGGCATGATCTTCAAGGTCAAGCACCTTGTCGAGATTGTAGAGGAGTAGCAAATGCAGCTTCACGATCTTACTCCCGCGCCCGGTTCCACCAAGAACCGCAAGCGCGTCGGCCGTGGCAATTCTTCGGGTCACGGCACCACTTCTGGCCGCGGTCAGAAGGGCCAGGGTTCCCGCTCTGGCGGCACCAAGGGTGCCGGCTTCGAGGGTGGCCAGACTCCGCTGGCTATGCGCCTGCCCAAGCTTCCGGGCTTCCGCAACCCCCGTCGTATCGAGTACACCGCTGTTAACGTTGAGCGCCTCGAGCGCAAGTTCGAGGACGGCGCTGTGATCGACGGTGCCGCTCTTAAGGCCGCTCGCATCACCAAGAGCGAGTTCGAGCCCGTCAAGGTGCTCGGCAATGGTGAGCTCACCAAGAAGTTCACGGTCAAGGTCGACAAGGTCAGCGCTTCTGCGCAGGCCAAGATCGAGGCCGCCGGCGGAAAGGTCGAGCTGCCGTGCTAAATGGTCTTAAGAATGCTTTCCGCATCAAAGAATTGCGCGAAAAGATTCTTTTTACCATAGCTATGCTCGTCGTGTACCGCATTGGTGCGCACGTTCCTGTGCCCGGCATTCCCTTCCAGGGGATGCTGGGCCTTTTCTCGACCGATAACAATTCGGTCGCCGCAGGTGCTATGGCCCTCCTGAATCTTTTCTCTGGTGGCGCGTTGAGCTATGTTTCGGTGTTCTCTCTGGGCATCATGCCTTACATCACCAGCTCGATCATCCTCCAGATGCTCCAGGCCGTTGTGCCTTCCCTGCATGAGCTTGCCCGCGAGGGCGAGGTCGGTCAGACCAAGATTACGCAGTATTCGCGTTACCTCACCCTGGCTCTGGCAATCCTCAACTCCGTGGGTTACCTCTTCCTCTTTAAGAGCTTCGGCATCAGCTTTAATGGAGCCGGCGCTCCCGAGATCATCTTCGATCTCATGGTCGTCGGCACGCTCACCGCGGGCGCCATGCTGATTATGTGGATTGGTGAGCTCATCACCCAGCGCGGTATCGGCAATGGCATGTCGCTGATCATCTTTGCGAACATCATGGCCGGCCTGCCGCAGGCGATTTTCTCCAGCACCGAGGGCAATGCCGGTGGCATCATCACCATGGTGATCATCTGCGCCATCATCCTGCTGGTCATCCCGCTGATTGTTTTCCTTGAGCGCGGCCAGCGCCGCATCCCGGTCTCTTACGCTAAGCGCGTCGTGGGCCGTCGCATGATGGGTGGCCAGACCACCTACCTGCCCATCAAGGTCAACACCGCGGGTGTCGTGCCGATCATCTTCGCTTCGGCGCTGCTGTACTTCCCGGCTCAGATTGCCGTGTTCTTCCCCGGCATCGGCTGGATTCAGGCAGTTGCCTCTGCGCTTTCGACCGGTTGGCTCAACTGGGTACTTAACGTTGTCCTCATTGTGTTCTTCGCGTACTTCTACACCTCCATGGTGTTCAACCCCGATGACACGGCCGACAACCTTAAGAAGCAGGGCGGCTTTATTCCGGGCGTGCGTCCGGGTAGGGCTACCGCGGCCTACATCAAGAACGCGCTCAACAAGATCACGCTTCCCAGCGCTGTCTTTTTGGCGCTCATCGCCATCGTGCCTTCGATCATCTTCTCCTTCACGGGTAACCATCTGATCCAGGCATTTGGCGGCACATCCATCCTCATCATGGTCGGCGTCGTGCTCGACACGGTCGATAAGCTCGAAGGCCAGATCAAGATGTATGATTACGATGGATTCTTTAAATAGGCTAGAGGAGGATTGCTCATGAACCTCGTATTGCTCGGAGCTCCGGGTGCCGGTAAGGGCACCGTCGCACAGGAGCTCGTCGCCGAGTTTGGCGTCGCTCACATTTCCACGGGCGACCTGCTGCGTGCTGCCGTCAAGGGTGGCACCGAGCTTGGTATTCAGGCTAAGAAGTACATGGACGCTGGCGAGCTCGTTCCCGACCAGCTCGTGATCGACCTTGTCAAGGAGCGCCTTGCCGCCGATGACGCCCAGCAGGGCTTCATCCTGGATGGCTTCCCGCGCAACACCGCCCAGGCTGTGACGCTCGATTCCGAGCTCTCCGCCATGGGTCGCGAGATCGATTGCGCCCTTCTGGTCGATGTGGCCCCCGAGGTCATCATCGATCGTCTGTCTTCGCGTCGCACCTGCCGCGCCTGCGGTTACACCGGCACCGCTGCCGATGCTACCTGCCCCAAGTGCGGCGGCGAGATGTATCAGCGCGACGACGACAAGCCCGAGACCATCAAGAACCGTCTCGACGTCTACGAGAAGTCCACGAGCCCGCTCGTCGACTACTATCGTGGCCAGGGTCTGCTCAAGTCGGTCAACGGCGACCAGGCTCGCGAGACCGTGTACGGGGATGTCAAAGAGGCTCTCGGTCTATGATCAAGATTAAGTCTGCAACGCAAATTGAGCAGATGAAGAAGGCAGGAGCGCTATCTAAGATGGCGCTCCGCCACGTTGGAGCCATGGTTCGTCCCGGCGTGTCGACCTTCGAGCTCGATCAGCTTGCCGAGCAGATTATCCGCATGCATGGCGGCACCCCTGCCTTTAAGGGTTACGGTGGGTTCCCCGGAACCATTTGTGCATCAATCAACGATGCCGTGGTTCACGGTATTCCCAATCCCGACATGATCCTGCGCGATGGCGATATCATCTCCATCGATACGGGAGCTGTCGTTGACGGTTGGGTTGGCGATAACGCCTGGACGTTTTTCGTCGGCACGCCCACGCCCGAGGCCAAGGCCCTGTGCGAGGTTACGCGCGATTGCCTTAAGGCTGCCATCGAGCAGGCTGTTCCCGGTAACCATATCGGGGACGTCGGGTATGCTGTTCAGTCCCTCGCCGAGTCTCACGGTTACGGCGTGCTTCGCGATTACGTGGGGCATGGCATTGGCCGCGTGATGCACGAGGACCCCAACGTTCCTAACTATGGAAAGAAGGGGAGGGGCGTTCGCCTCCAGGCTGGTATGGTCATCGCCATCGAGCCGATGGTTACGATGGGTTCCAATCATGTGAGCACGGGCTCCGATGGTTGGATCGTTACGACCAACGACCACCTGCCCGCCGCGCACTACGAGAACACCGTCGCCATCACAAATGACGGACCGGTGATTCTCACCACGGATGCCCAGGGCGCTTGGTGTTCCTTGCAAGGAGGCGAGATGTAGAGGCCGCGTTCAAATTCGTCGACATTTACATTTCAAATGTAACAAGTTTCACTTAGATGTGGAGCCATTACGAAGATATTACGATACGTGCATGCGTATTGTAGAATACTCAATCGCTGTCGTTTTCTAGAGAAAGATGATTGCTTGTGAAGAAGGAAGACGCAATTGAGCTCGAGGGTACGGTAAAGGAGCCGCTGCCCAACGCCATGTTTAAGGTTGAGCTCGAGAACGGTCATTCGGTTCTGTGCAACATTTCTGGCAAGATCCGAATGAATTACATCCGCATTCTCCCCGGTGACAGGGTTGTCGTGGAGCTTTCCCCGTACGACCTGACCCGCGGTCGCATCACCTATCGCTATAAATAGCGGCACGCATACACGCTCTTTTCCGACTGCAGGCTTAGCTCAACCTACGGTCGGTTTGCGTGTGAAGACCAGCCATAGTTTTAAACGCCTGCGGCTGGGCGAGTAGATAGTAGGGAAGTAGTTTGAGCGCTACCGAAAGGAAGAACGATGAAGGTACGTCCTTCGGTCAAGAAGATGTGCGATAAGTGCAAAATCATTAGGCGCCATGGCAAGGTCCTCGTCATTTGCGAGAACCCCCGTCATAAGCAGCGTCAGGGTTAAGAGAGGAGACTACGTTGGCCCGTATTAATGGTGTCGACCTCCCGCGTGAGAAGCGCGTTGAGATCGGTCTGACCTACATTTACGGCATCGGCCGCACCACTGCGACGAAGATTTGCGTCGAGTGCAACGTTAACGTGGATACGCGCGTTAAGGACCTCACCGAGGATGAGGTTAACGCCATCCGTGATTATATCGATAAGAATCAGATCATGGTTGAGGGCGACCTCCGCCGTGAGCGCAACCAGAACGTCAAGCGCCTTATGGACATCGGCTGCAACCGTGGCCTTCGTCACCGCAAGGGCCTCCCGGTCCGCGGCCAGCGCACCCACACTAACGCTCGTACCCGCAAGGGTCCGAAGCGTCAGATCGGTGCTAAGAAGAAGAAATAAGGAGCGCTAGATAGATGGCTACTGCTAAGAAGAACGTTCGCGCTGCCCGTCTGAAGCGCGCGGACCGTAAGAACATTTCCGTGGGCCAGGCTCACATTCGTTCTACGTTCAACAACACGATCGTTTCGATCACCGATCCCCAGGGCAACGTCATTTCCTGGAAGTCGGCTGGCCAGGTGGGCTTCAAGGGCTCCCGTAAGTCCACGCCGTTCGCTGCCCAGATGGCTGCCGAGGCTGCTGCCAAGCAGGCCATGGAGCACGGCATGAAGAAGGTTTCCGTCTTCGTCAAGGGCCCCGGCTCCGGTCGTGAGACCGCCATCCGCTCCCTCCAGGCTGCTGGCCTCGAGGTCTCGAGCATCCAGGACAAGACCCCCATTCCGCACAACGGCTGCCGCCCCAAGAAGCGTCGCCGCGTGTAACTGAAAGGATCGTATCAATATGGCAATCGACAGGACTCCTGTTCTTAAGCGCTGCCGTCAGCTCGGGATCGATCCCGCTGAGCTCGGTTACAGCAGCAAGAAGGAATCTATCCGTCAGCCCAAGCGCCGTCGCAAGGAATCTGAGTACGGCATGCAGCTGCGTGAGAAGCAGAAGGTCAAGTTCATCTATGGCGTTCTGGAGAAGCAGTTCCACGGCTACTTCAACAAGGCCCGTAAGATGAACGGCGTCACCGGTGAGAACCTCATGATTATTCTCGAGTCTCGCCTCGACAACGTTGTCTTCCGTCTTGGCTTCGCCCGCACCCGCAAAGAGGCTCGTCAGTCCGTCCGTCATGGTCACTTCACCGTGAACGGCAAGCGCGTTGACATCCCGTCCTACCGCGTCAAGGCCGGCGACGTCGTCGCTGTCGGCGAGAAGTTCCGTGACCTTCTTCCCATCAAGGAGGCTCTGATTTCCTCCGAGCGCTTTGAGGTCCCTGGCTGGCTCGAGGTCGATATCGAGAAGCTGTCTGGTAACGTGCTCGCTCTGCCGACGCGTGAGCAGATCAGCGGTGATATCAACGAGCAGCTCATCGTCGAGCTCTACTCTAAGTAGTCCATCCGGGCTGCTGAGGCTGGAGGTAATACATGTCAGAATTCATTAGGCCTCAGGTTCAGGTCGAAGAGATCAACGAGACCTCTGCTCGTGTCTCCGTCGAGCCGCTCGAGCGTGGCTACGGCGATACGCTGGGTAACTCGCTTCGTCGTGTTCTTCTGTCCTCGCTCGAGGGTGCCGCCGTCGAGGCCATTCAGATCGATGGTGCGCAGCACGAGTTCATGACCATCCCTAACATGGTCGAGGATGTCACCGACATCGTCCTGAATGTCAAGGGTCTTGTCTTCAGGGCTCTCGGCACGACCGACGAGGCGACCGCAACCATCTCGGTTGACGGCCCCTGCGAGGTCACCGGTGCGGACTTCTTTATTCCGTCCGAGTTTGAGCTGGTCAACCCCGAGCAGCACATTGCTACGCTCACCGAGGGTGGCCATCTCACCATGAGCATGCGCATCGGCTATGGCCGCGGCTATGTCTCTGGCGAGGCTAACAAGCGTGACAATGATCCCATCGGTGTGATCCACGTCGACTCGCTGTACTCGCCGGTGTCCCGTTGCGCCAAGCTCGTTGAGGCTTGCCGTGTCGGCCAGCATACCGACTACGACCGCCTTGTCCTCGAGATCGAGACCAACGGTTCCATCGCCCCGCGCGACGCCGTGGTCCAGGCTGCCAATATCATTAACCAGCATATGGCCGCCTTTATGAACCTTGCCGAGACCCCCGAGGTCGAGGAGGAGGCTTCGATCTTCGCTCCCGAGGTCACCAACGACAACGCCGAGCTGGACAAGCAGATTGAGGACCTGGACCTTTCCGTCCGTTCCTACAACTGCCTTAAGCGCGCCAGCATTCACTCGGTCCGTCAGCTCGTTGAGTTCTCGGAGAACGATCTGCTCAACATCCGTAACTTCGGTGTTAAGTCGATCGAGGAAGTGAAGGACAAGCTTGAGTCCATGGGCCTGAGCCTGAAGGCTTAATGCTTCGCATATTTGAGGAGAAACTAGACCATGCGTCACAACGTTAAGAAGGGCCTGAAGCTCGGCACCGATGCGAGCCACACCAAGGCCATGAAGAAGAGCCTTGCTAAGGCCCTCTTCGAGAACGACCGCATCAAGACCACCGAGACCCGCGCTAAGGCGCTGCGTTCGGTCGTCGATCCGATCATCACCTGGGCCAAGAAGGGCGACCTGCACTCTCGTCGTCTGGCTATCGCCAAGCTCGGCGATAAGCAGCTCGTTGCCGAGATCTTCGACAAGGCTGCCCAGGGCATGTGGCAGGACCGCAACGGCGGTTACACCCGTATCATGAAGCTCGGTAACCGCAAGGGCGACAACGCTCCCATCGTTATCATGGAGCTTGTCACCGAGCCTTGCACGCCTAAGGCCAAGAAGGCTGCTCCGGCCCCCAAGAAGGCCGCTGCTCCCAAGAAGGTCGAGGCTGCCGAGGAGGCTCCTGCTGAGGAGACCGCTGAGTAGACATTCTGTCTGCATAGGCTATATTCGAGGGGTACGTTCGCGTGCCCCTCTTTTTTTGTCGCAATACCGTTGCTAGTTTGTTGGGAGTGCCCATGACTGCGCCGTCTGATTTCAATTCGACCCCCGAGCTCGACGCCACCCTTGTATTTCGCGTAGCCTACGATGGCTCCTCCTATAGCGGATTTGCCGAGCAGCCGGGCCAGACGACGGTTGCGGGCGAGCTGCGCCGTGCCATTGAGACGTTGCTGCGCCGCCCAATCGATCTTACGTGCGCGGGGCGTACCGATGCCGGCGTGCATGCGGTGGCCCAATACATCAGCGTGCCCGTAACGGACGCTGAGCTCGCTTGTACGCGCCGTAGGTGGCTGAGGGCTATGGATGCCCTGCTGCCCAAAGATATCGCCATCAACGAGGTCTACAAGGCGCGTAAGGGCTTTTCTGCGCGCTTTGACGCGCGTTCTCGCACTTACACCTATCGCATTGCCGACCGTGATGCGCGGCCCGTGCTGTCACGCGGTGCTGTGTGGTGGCATCGCTATCCCCTCGACGTCGATGCGATGGCGGCCGCCTGCCCTGCGCTTTTAGGCGAGCAGGACTTTAAAAGCTTTTGCAAGGTCGCTTCTGCCGTGGGTAAGCCCACGCACCGCTGCGTAATGCGTGCCGAGTTTGGCCATGAGGTCGCCTTTGGCGAGGACATCCTCACGTTTACCATCGAGGGCAATGCGTTTTTGCATTCGATGGTGCGAACCATTGTGGGCACCCTTGTCGAGATCGGTATGCATCGCCGCGATCCCGAGTGGATGCGCGAGGTAATTGATGCCTGCGATCGCGCCGCTGCTGGTCCTACGGCGCCTGCATGCGGTCTTACTTTTATGGGTGTGGACTACGACCCCACCGAGCTCGTGATGCTCGATTAGGGAAGAGGCTGCCTGACGGCGATCTTTGTGTGCGGCCCCTGTGGGCGGGGCGTGTGCAACATCTGTTCTTGACGTGCATCGCGGCAGGCGACCGCTCGCATTAATTGACGGGGTGTACCATGAACGGCAGTTTGTTATCGGCTGTCGAGAGGACGGAAAACTTGGTTCGACGTGGTTCGCATCCGCGACTTTCGGTGATCCTGATTGTTGAGGGTTCGCCCAGCTATGCGATGCGTGCTCTCGAGAGCATCCAGAACCAAGACCTCTACGATTTGCAAATTGTCGTCGTTTGCCGCGGCGTGGTAGCCGGTGTGCGCCATTCGCTCGAAGTAGCCGCCGGCAGAGACATTCATATTGATTTGATTGATGTTGAGGATCCAGCACCCGGTGCCTGTCTGCGCGCCGGCTTTGCGGCTTCGCGCGGCTCCCAGATCATTGCGATGAATGCCAATGAGTGGTTTGCGCCGCAGTCCCTTTCGCAGATGGTCGATAGTTCGTGCGACGCTTCGGCTGACATCGTATTGCCCTCTGTTTCGCTCGACCGCTACGATGTTCACCGCGATCGTCATTCCCGAGTTTTGGACGCGACCTCCGTTTCTGGCGAAGGGGACCAGGCAGTTTACCTGACCCAATTGGTTTCCTGTGGTTTAATCCGACAGTCCTCTGGCGTGCTGTATGATCGCTCCCTTTTTGAGGCGTGCCTTGCGCATGGCGGTGCGTTTCGCACGGTGTCTTTTTTGACGTTCGCGCTTTCGCAGGCAAAGAGCGTGTCGGGATGTGGCCGTGCCCGTTTTCATGCAGTGGCGCCGTCGATTACGGAGACGTTTGACCCCACGATGTTTGCCAGGCTTTCTGATGATATCGGGGCACTCGACAGGATTGCTGATTCGCTTGCCGTCGCGGGCGGTAGCGATCAGTTGAAACTGGTCTGCCAGCGGTATTACTACACCGGCCTGGTCGCCTGCATCGAAAATCTGTGCCTGAGCCCCCATGGGGTGTCTTCAATAGAGCGTTCGGCTCGCTTGCATGATATGCTCGAAGCGCAGCGTACCCGTCAGATGGTTGAGGCCCTTAAGGGCAATCATCGTGGCCTGGGTCTGCTCTATGGTTCGATAGCCAGCGCCAAGCCCATGCGGTGTGCGCTGTATACGCATCTGGCGGCTTTTTTCAATCGTTCGGGTGCCAGGACTGTCTAGTAACGTGATTTTCGAAATAAATTGCATGGAATTGTTTCGAAATGCGTTCTTATTCACTAAAACCTTCAAATAGCGCTAAACTATTCAATCACTAAGTGATTGTCTCCGCCATCTTTTGGAGTGAGGTTTTGTATGGCCAAAAAACGCAATGGGCGCCAGGATGCCATCAGAGATATTGTTCGCAATAAGGACGTACGCACACAGCGCGTTTTGGTAGACGAACTTCGCGCTATGGGTTTCGATTGCACGCAGGCGACCGTTTCGCGTGACATCGCGGACATGGGACTGCGTAAGCTCCCCGAGGGCATCTATGTTCTTGCCGAGGATCTGCATCTGCAGCGCATGGTTTCCGAGTTGGTTACCGGCGTGCTGCGCTCCGATAATCTGGTTATGATCAAGGCGCAGCCCGGTACGGCTTCTGGTATTGCCGCAGCGGTCGATGCCGCGGAACTGCCCGACGTGCTTGGCTCGCTTGCCGGCAACGACACGATCTTGGTCATTGCACAGACGGCCGAGGACGGAGAGCGTCTTGAGGCGCTGATCAACAAGCTGAGTAACTCTCACAAGTAGGGGAGTTGCGGCATTGCTGCTGTGCCGATTGTTGCTATAGGTAATTGCCGAGGGCGTTGACGAAGGTCAGCGCCCGCCCCGTGGCGCTCGCACGCGCCGTACGGCCGATGCGGTGGATGTAGTCCTCGGGGTCGTGCGGCACGTCGTAGTTGACCACCATGCCTATATCTTCGATGTCGATGCCTCGCGCCACGATGTCGGTGGCCACCAGCAGGTCGATCTTGCCGTTCTTGAAATCGAGCATCACCTCCTCGCGCTGCGCCTGCTCCAGGTCGGAGTGCATGGCCGCAACGTCGAGTCCCATGCGCTTGAGCGTATGGGCCAGCTCCTTGACCTTGAGTTTCGACGACGAGAAGATGATCGTCTTCGAGTCGGTCGGCTCGGCGAACAGCTCGCGGATGATGCCCAGTTTCTGACGCTCGTAGCAGATGTAGGCCGACTGGTCGATGGCTTCGTTGGGTTTCGAAATGGCGATGTTGACCTCGGCGGGATTGCGCAGAATGGTCTTGGCCAGTTCGCGGATCTTCGGGGGCAGCGTCGCCGAAAACATGATCGTCTGCCGTTCGGCGGGCATGTAGGAGATGATCTTCATAATGTCGTCCGAGAAACCCATGTCGAGCATGCGGTCGGCCTCGTCGAGAATCAGGTATTCGACGTGCGAAAGATCGACGCCGCTGTTTTGCAGGTGGGCGATCATGCGGCCCGGAGTGGCGATCACCACGTCGGCGCCGTTCAGCATGCCGTTTTTCTGGATGTCCCAGCCCTTGCCGTCGCCACCGCCGTAGACCACCGTCGTCGAGAGGGGCGCATAATAGGAGAAGCCCTGGAACTGCTGGTCGATCTGCTGCGCCAGCTCGCGCGTCGGCACGATGATCAGCGATTTCACCACATTGTCGGGGTTGCCCTCGATGAGCAGTTTGTTCAGCAGCGGCAGCGTATAGGCCGCGGTCTTTCCCGTACCGGTCTGGGCGCAGCCGATAATGTCGCGGCCCTCCAGAATCACCGGAATCGTGTGCTCCTGCACGGGAGTCATCTCGTGGAAATTCATATCCTCAAGACCGTCGAGGATTTCATCCTCCAGGTCGAGTTCATCGAAACGCATAAAACAGAAATTTTTAATTCTTAATTTTTCACTTTTAATTGCACGGTCCGGAAATGACATCTCCGAATAGCGTGGCCGGCGTGCAGCCCGTGATGCGAACCCTCACATAGTCGCCGACCCGATGATACCCGCGGTCGAAAACCACCACCTTGTTCTGCGAAGTGCGCCCCGACAGCTGGTTCCTGTCGCGCTTCGACTCGCCCTCGACCAGCACTTCGAACTCCCGGCCCACGCAGGTTGCTCGCATGGCCCAGCTCGTTTTGCAGGGCGATGATTTCGGACAGCCGGCGCGACTTCACCTCCTCGGGAACGTCGTCCCCCAGGTGCTTTTCGGCAAAAGTGCCCGGACGCTCCGAATACTTGAACATGTAGGCGAAATCATAGCCCACCTCGCGCATCAGCGACAGGGTTTGCAGGTGCTCCTCCTCCGTCTCGCCCGAGAAGCCCGCGATCAGGTCGGTCGTCACGGCGCAGTCGGGCAGGTAGCGGCGGATGGCCGCCACGCGATCGAGGTACCACTCGCGCGTATACTTGCGATTCATGCGGCGCAGCATCCCGGTCGAACCCGACTGGGCGGGCAGGTGGATGCAGCGGCAGATGTTGGGTTTC
>UQJV01000045.1 GCA_900541475.1 uncultured Collinsella sp. | reverse complement strand
GTCGTCAGCTCGTGTCGTGAGATGTTGGGTTAAGTCCCGCAACGAGCGCAACCCCCGCCGCGTGTTGCCATCGGGTGATGCCGGGAACCCACGCGGGACCGCCGCCGTCAAGGCGGAGGAGGGCGGGGACGACGTCAAGTCATCATGCCCCTTATGCCCTGGGCTGCACACGTGCTACAATGGCCGGTACAGAGGGATGCCACCCCGCGAGGGGGAGCGGATCCCGGAAAGCCGGCCCCAGTTCGGATTGGGGGCTGCAACCCGCCCCCATGAAGTCGGAGTTGCTAGTAATCGCGGATCAGCATGCCGCGGTGAATGCGTTCCCGGGCCTTGTACACACCGCCCGTCACACCACCCGAGTCGTCTGCACCCGAAGTCGCCGGCCCAACCGCAAGGGGGGAGGCGCCGAAGGTGTGGAGGGTGAGGGGGGTGAAGTCGTAACAAGGTAGCCGTACCGGAAGGTGCGGCTGGATCACCTCCTTTCTAGGGAGATAAATCTTCTAGAGAGACAAACTTTAACTCGAATAGAGGGCAGGAGCCCGTCCGGTGGATGTCGCCCGCGATGGAGTCCCCGCAGCACCCGGTCCCCGGGGTCGCACCCGCGTACCTTGAGAGCCGCATAGCGATAGGAGAGAGATGGAAGAGATTCTCTTCCAGACTCGATTCTTTTCTGCGATTTATCAGACAGAATGATAGCAATCATTCATCCGATCCAAACAAGAAGAATTCACTTATATATGAGTGAGGAGCATCTGATCGCGAGCACAGTGAAGACGCTGTGCCGCGGTATGAGATACCCGAATTGCGACATACGAGCGCTATTCATGATATCGATTAATTAATTTTAGCGACACGTGGATATCCCGCGGGCCCGGAGCGGTCCCGCAAGATACCACGGGCGCACGGCGGATGCCTTGGCACAGGGAGCCGATGAAGGACGCGGCAAGCTGCGATAATCCCCGGCGAGGAGCACACATCCTTCGACCCGGGGGTCTCCGAATGGGCGAACCCATGCACAGCAGTGTGCATATCCCCACCCCGAACACATAAGGGTGGGGAGGACAACCCGGGGAACTGAAACATCTAAGTACCCGGAGGAGAGGAAATCAATCTCGAGACTCCCCGAGTAGCGGCGAGCGAAAGGGGACCGATGGCCAAACCGTCGAGCGGGCATACCCGGCAGGGGTTCCGCCGACGGGGTTGCAGGGCCGCGCATCCGGGGGCTGCCGCCCCCGGGCGCAGGTCCGGCTGGGGAGCGGAACGGCATGGGAGGGCCGGCCGCAGCGGGTGACAGCCCCGTACGCGAACCCAGACCGGACGGCGCGACGCGGTCCCTGAGTAGGGCCGGGCACGTGAAACCCGGTCCGAACCTGGGTGGACCACCATCCAAGCCTGAGTACTACCCTGTGACCGATAGCGCACCAGTACCGTGAGGGAAAGGTGAAAAGCACCCCGGGAGGGGAGTGAAACAGTACCTGAAACCGTGCGCCCACGAGCAGTCGGAGCACCCTTTAAGGGTGTGACGGCGTGCCTTTTGTAGAATGAGCCAGCGAGTCGCTGGCGCGGGGCGAGGTTAACCGAAAGGGAGCCGAAGCGAAAGCGAGCCTTAACAGGGCGACTTGAGTCCCGCGCCGCGGACGCGAAGCCGGGTGAGCTATCCGTGGGCAGGCTGAAGCGGGGGTAAGACCCCGTGGAGGGCCGAACGCACGTCGGTTGAAAACGGCGGCGATGACCTGCGGATAGGGGTGAAAGGCCAATCAAACCCGGAGATATCTCGTTCTCCCCGAAATAGCTTTAGGGCTAGCGTCGCGCGTTCACCGCCGGAGGTAGAGCACCGGATGGACGAGGGGGCTTCGCCGCCTACCGAATCCAACCGAACTCCGAATGCCGGCGGCCCAGAGCGCGGCAGTCAGAGCATGTGGGCTAAGCTGTGTGCTCGAGAGGGAAACAGCCCGGACCGCCCGCTAAGGTCCCCAAGTTCCAGCCGAGTGGCAAAGGATGTGCGTCCGCCCAGACAACCAGGATGTTGGCTTAGAAGCAGCCATCCATTCAAAGAGTGCGTAACAGCTCACTGGTCGAGTGGACATGCGCCGACAATACACGGGGCTAAGCTGGACACCGAAGCGGCGGGATTTTAATTCATTAGAATCGGTAGGGGAGCTTCCCATGGGCGGAGAAGCCGGAGGGCGACCGACGGTGGAGCGCATGGGAGTGAGAATGCTGGCATGAGTAGCGAGAGACGAGAGAGTAACTCGTCCGCCGTGAACCCGAGGTTTCCTGGGCAAGGCTAATCCTCCCAGGGTCAGTCGGGGGCTAAGGCGAGGCCGGTAGGCGTAGCCGACGCGCAGCAGGCAGACATTCCTGCACCGCGCACGCGGCGCTACGACCGACGGGGCGACGGATGGGGGTGGCTCGGCGGGGTTCTGGACGTCCCCGTGATGGAGCGCGGCCCGCGGACCAGGGAAATCCGGTCCGCACGAGGGCGAGGCTCCGGACGAAGCGATTGAGCGAAGCGAGTGAGCCCGAGGTCCCTAGAAAAACCCCTAGGCAGGCGCGTGCGCGCCCGTACCGCAAACCGACACAGGTGGGTGGGTAGAACATACCGAGGCGATCGGGTCAACCATGGTCAAGGAACTCGGCACAATGGCCCCGTAACTTCGGGAGAAGGGGTGCCCGCGCGTACGTGAACGGACTTGCTCCGGGAGCGGAGGCGGGCCGCAGTGGAGAGGCCCAAGCGACTGTTTACCAAAAACACAGGACTCTGCAGAAGCCGCAAGGCGACGTATAGGGTCTGACGCCTGCCCGGTGCCGGAAGGTCACGCGGAGGAGTTAGCGCATCGCGCGAAGCCCCGAAGCCAAGCCCCGGTAAACGGCGGCCGTAACTATAACGGTCCTAAGGTAGCGAAATTCCTTGTCGGGTAAGTTCCGACCTGCACGAAAGGCGCAACGACTTGGGCGCTGTCTCGACCATGGACCCGGTGAAATTGCACTGGTCGTGAAGATGCGACTTACCCGCGGAAGGACGGAAAGACCCCGTGAACCTTCACTGCAGCTTGGCATTGGCCGCTGGTCCCGCGTGTAGAGGATAGGCAGGAGGCATCGATCCGGAGGCGCCAGCCCCCGGGGAGCCGCCCTTGGAATACTGCCCTCGCGCGACCGGCGTCCTAACCCGAGGCCGTCAACCGGCTCGGGGACCGTGCCAGGCGGGCAGTTTGACTGGGGCGGTCGCCTCCTAAAGGGTAACGGAGGCGCGCGAAGGTCCGCTCGGGACGGTCGGCAACCGTCCTTTTGAATGCAAGAGTACAAGCGGGCTTGACTGCGAGGCCCACAAGCCGAGCAGGTGCGAAAGCAGGCTCTAGTGATCCGGCGGCCCCGAGTGGGTGGGCCGTCGCTCAACGGATAAAAGGTACTCCGGGGATAACAGGCTGATCTTGCCCAAGAGTCCACATCGACGGCAAGGTTTGGCACCTCGATGTCGGCTCATCGCATCCTGGGGCTGGAGCAGGTCCCAAGGGTACGGCTGTTCGCCGTTTAAAGCGGTACGCGAGCTGGGTTCAGAACGTCGTGAGACAGTTCGGTCCCTATCCTCCGTGGGCGCAGGAGAATCGATGGAGGCTGCCCCCAGTACGAGAGGACCGGGGTGGACGCACCTCCGGTGAACCGGTTGTCGACCAACGGCACGGCCGGGTAGCCGCGTGCGGCGCGGATAACCGCTGAAGGCATCTAAGCGGGAAGCCGTTCCAGGGATTAGTTCTCCTTCCGGTAAGGGCCCAGGTAGACTACCTGGTCGATAGACGGCAGGTGCAAGGACGGCGACGTCCTCAGCCGAGCCGCACTAATCGCCCGAGCTCTTCCGGAACCGCACCTCGCGGCCCGCGGGACCTAGCGCTTGCGCGGTCCGGGCACGAGGATGCCCCCGAGTCACTCCCCCCTATACGCCATGCGGCCCCCAGGGCACGTGTATGAGACACCCGGACACCGTAACGGTGGGCGCCGCCCACCGGTCAGCGGCCAGAGCATGGGGGGCACGCCCGGTCCCGTTCCGAACCCGGAAGCTAAGCCCCATCGCGCCGAGAGTACTGCGGGGTCAGCCCGTGGGAGGCCAGGGCGCCGCTGACCGGTGGACGGCACCGAGCCGTGCGCCTGAGCTGAAGAAGGGGGAGGCCTCGCGGCCTCCCCCTTTTTTGCGTTAACACTTCACAATTTAGTTGCATTTCACCCGTGACCCGGTTGGGCTTATTGGAAATGAGCCTTTATTTAAAGACAATAAATCGAATCGCAAGGGCAACTGCTATGACCACAATGATTAAAAGTAGCAATTGGAGTCGATGCTGCTTACGTCGTTTACTTGATGAGACGAAGATCGTTTTCCCTTGTTTTGGCGTCTCGAGATAACGAGCCGAATGCGTTAAGGTTTGCTTAGGTCGAGGACCTCTTTGCTGCCGAGTTATGGGCGTTTTCGTCGGGTCGTCAATGATCGCGCTGTTTTTTGATAACGGTGCATCTTTCAGATATACGGGATCGCTCGATGCGACGCCCATGTGCTTACGTCCCGTCTGGGCATCCTCGAGCGTTTGATATCGATTTCTCGTCACATACTCGGGCTCTGCATCATTAATGGGCTCTTGCGAGATGTGGGGGCGATGGAACCGCGGCGTCTGCGTGGAAGTATCTTCCCCCTGCGTCGGCATGAACATATTGTTCTGGTTTTGGTCGTCCATGATGCCCTTTAGCTCGTTGCCAACAACGTGTACGCGTTCATTGTAAGCCCCTTGTTATTTGTAGCTGTGGACATACTCGTTATTTAAGCTCTGGTTCAAAGAACCTTTACCTTCCTAGAACCTGAGTCATACACACTTAGATATGCTTATAATACCGGACTCAAAAAACTTTATAGTCGATGTATATATGAGCATCGGGTGGGCATATATAAGAGCGTCAAAAGAAGTCCCTGCCACCTGGAAGATGGCTCGGCAGTCCCTAAAAGGAGTGGTAGTCATGGCAAGCATGGTTCCTTATCGTTCGGTCTTTGGTGTTCGTCCCTCTGCTAGCTCGTTGTTTGACCTCTTTGATGATATGACCGATCTGGCAAACAACTCGATCGTCTCTAAGGCGTTCCCTGTTGATGTTGAGGACAAGGGCGACGGGTACGAGGTCAAGGCCTATTTAACCGGCGTCGCTAAGGATGACATCGATGTTGAGCTCAATGAGGGTCGTCTTTCCATTAGCGTGAATGTCGAGGAGAGCGAAGAGAACGAGGGCAAGAACTTCCTGCAGAAGGAGTTTAGCTCGTACAGCGCGACGCGCGGTGTGTACCTGAAGGATGCTTCGAGCGAGGGCCTTTCTGCAAAGTACGCCGACGGCATCCTTACCGTTACAGTTCCTAAGATTGTCGAGAAGAAGAACGTTACGAAGATTTCCATCGACTAAGGCTATCGGCTATTAACATCGGTGCCTGCGTTAAGGGGGCTGGGAAGTGATTCCCGGCCCCCTTTTCTATTTGAGACGGCCTACTGAATGGTCATGGGCCGATATTGCCCTGCTGGACGTATCGTGAGTTTATGCGGGCCCTCAATGCGGGTGGCGGTGCTGCCAAGCGCGTTGTCAAGTGTTGCGCCGAGGGAGTTTGCGTAGCATTTGACGGTAAGACTTGGGCGATTGTTGTCTTGGCTAATGTGCATCGCGATAAGTTGCTCGGTGCGATCGGTTACCAGCGCGCGTGCGGCATCGGCGGCCTGATCGTTGGAGAGATGTCCTTTTGCAGACAGGATGCGTTCCTGAAGAAAGCGGGGATAGTCTCCTTGACGCAGCATGGCTACATCGTGGTTGCTTTCGAGCGCGAGAATGCGACAGTCCTTGAGCGCATCGATGGCATGATTCGACAACTCGCCGGTGTCGGTGGCAAAGCCAATTGAATCACCCTGAGCGTCAAACCGGTAGCCGACGGGATTAACGACGTCGTGGGATGTCGAATATGTCTGAATGTGGACTCCGGCAATAGAGAGGGTGTCACCTGGGTCAAATTCCTCAACAGGCAGATGTGCGAGGCTTTCTTTTGATGTGAGCGTGCCTCTACTGGAAAAGATCGGGCCATTCCAATGCCTACACCATACCTCAAGCCCCTTAATGTGGTCGCTGTGCTCATGGGTGACAACAAGGGCGGACACGTCGTCTGCCGAAAGGCCGAGCTCCGCCATGCGTTTGAGCGTCTCGCGGCGAGACAGTCCGTCATCGACCATAATGAGCCCCTGCGGGCCCTCGATGAGTGCGCAGTTGCCTTTAGAGCCACTGCCGAGGATATGAAGGTGCAGGCGAGACATAAGATTCCAAAGGATACAATGGGTGCGGACGAATAGAGGAGGAAGCGAATGCCAACGGTATCACAGCATTACGGACACCATGCCGCGCCTGGGGCAGTCGATGAGACCCGGACGAGGCAGCAGGCTGCTCCTGTCGTGCTCATGGTATCAGGCGGTGCGGACTCGACGGCACTGCTTCTTATGGCGTGCACATCAAAGCTGGATATCCAAGATGGACGCGGCGTTGCCCCCATTGCTCGCGAGCGCCTGCATGTGCTGCATGTAAACCATCATCTGCGCGGCAAGGCGTCCGATGGCGACGAGGCCTTTGTGCGTGAGCTCTGCGCGCAATATGGTTTACCGCTGTGTGTTGAGCACGCTTATTTTGATGGGGAGTCGGGCAATATCGAGGCGGCTGCGCGCGAGGTGCGCTATGCCGCGGCGCGAAGGTATGTGCGCGAACTATGTGCCAAGACGGGGGCGCCGAGAACGGCGGCGCGTATCTGTACTGCCCATACCTCTTCGGACCGCGCGGAAACATTTTTGATGAACGCCATTAAGGGGTCGGGTCCAGCTGGGCTTTCGAGTATTCCCCGCCGAAGGAATATCGTGGTGCGTCCCTTGCTCGACCTAACTCATGGCGAGCTAGTGGACTATCTACAGGTACATGGGCAGCCGTGGCGTGAAGACGAGAGCAATGAGGATGTCTCGTATCTGCGAAACTACGTGCGCCATCGGGTGATGCCGGTGGTGGCGCAGCGTAATGCGAGCGTGTGCAAGACGATTGGCGCCGCCTGCGAGATCCTTGGTGACGAAGATGCGTTTCTATCCCAGCTGTCGGCACAAGCGTTTCGAAGCTGTTTGCGCAAAGAGGCGGCGGGCGCGCTGGTGCTCGATGCCAGGCGCCTTGCTGCGGCCGAGGTAGTGATTGCGCGGCGCATCGTGCGACTGGCGATTAAACGCATCGATCCGGACGCTCGTCCAGAGATGCGACATGTGGAGCGAGTCCTTTCCTGCGTTGCCGAGGGCGCCGGCTCGGTCACGCTTCCGGCGGGGATTGACGCACGCGTCGAATTTGGCATGCTGGCGTTTAAGGCGCCGGTGGCTCGCGAGGGCCTGGTCGCGGACTGGGTTACCGTACCCGGTCGTTTGCCGTTGGGCGGGGGACGTATGCTGGTCGCAGAGCCGATGGCCGTTGAGCCAGGATGCGATATCGTGCGCCGCGCCCGTGAGCTTGCGGCTGCCGGGGAAGTGGCAGCTTTGGTAGACGCGGCTGCCCTGGGTTTTGCCGACAGCGATAGTGAGCGGATCCTGGCGGGCTCGCGTGGCGAGATCCCTGCCGAGGCGCGATTGGCACGCCTGTGGGTGGACGGTCCCGCACCGGGAGACGTGATGTGCCCGTTAGGAATGAGTGGCCGAAGCAAGAAGGTATCCGACTTGCTAGGAGAGGCTCGCATTCCCGTTTCCGAGCGCGCCGGCGTGCCCATGGTGAGGACGGCGCCGGGGGGTGCCGTGGTGTGGGTCGCCGGAGTTCGCGCGGACGAGCGTTTTAAGTGCACGGTGGCGACACGCGTGGCCTATCTGCTTCGTGTGGTCGACGCGGATTAGCCCCTCGCACCAGCTTTTCTGTGCGGCGTTGACGGTATTCCCGCGCTGATGGTGCGCGGGCTGGAAAATATACCCCGTGCGCTGCTAGAATGTGTAGTTCGCGTCCATACGGCGGTGTGTGGGCGATTAAGCACAAGAAAGGGTTGTCATGGCTTCTCAACATCCGGATATCGAGAAGGTTCTGTTTACGCAGGAGGATATCGACGGTATCGTTTCTCGCCTGGGCGAGGAGATTACGCGCGACTACGCTGGTAAGGATCTGGTGCTGATCGCGGTTCTGCGCGGCGCTGTTGTCTTTATGGGCGACCTGATGCGCAAGATCGAGCTGCCGACCAACATCGATTTCATGGCTGTTTCGAGCTATGGCGACGGCGTGAAGTCTTCGGGCATCGTGCGTATCATTAAGGACCTGGATATCGACATCCGCGGTCGCGACGTGCTGATCGTCGAGGACATTCTGGACTCGGGCCTGACCCTCAAGTACCTGATGAAGAACCTCGAGAGCCGCAAGCCTGCCTCGCTGGAGGTCGCTGCCTTCCTGTGGAAGGACGTTGAGGACCGTACCTCGGCCATCACGCCCAAGTATGTTGGAACCCATTGCCCCGATGCCTTTGTGGTGGGCTACGGCCTCGATTACGCCGAGCGCTATCGCAACCTTCCGTATCTGGGCATTTTGAAAGCGGAGGTTTATTCGTAAGATGCCCGACGACCGTAACGATAATAATTCTCAGACTCCCCGGGACCCAAAGATCCCGGGGATGCCCGGAGGCAAGAAGCCCACGCGTACGGGCTGGCTGTATTTCCTTTTGGCTTGCGCGCTTCTGGGCTATGCCTTCTTTAATATGGGTTCCGGCTTTGCCAGCTCCAGCAATACCGTTAAGCTTGCGACGAGCGAGATGGTCAGCGCCATTAAGCAGGATCGCGTCGAAGATTTGACCTATACGGTTCAAGACGGAAGCGTGGCGGGTCATTACTGGAAGACGAAAAAGGACAAGGGCGACACGAGTGAGCTCAAGAGCTTCTCTTCGACCTATGTCGGCTCCGATTCGCTTGCCGAGCTTATGGCGGAGCACCCCGATACCAAGTACATCGTCAACACCAATGACCCCGATTTTTGGGGTGACTTGGCGATGAGCGTGCTTCCGACGATCGCCCTGATCGCCATTATGTTCTACTTTATGCGCCAGATGATGGGCGCCAACAACAGGAACATGCAGTTTGGCAAGACCAACGCCAAGACCAACGAGGCCACGCGCCCCAAGGTCAAGTTTGAAGACGTTGCCGGCGTGGACGAGGCCGTCGAGGAACTCGAGGAGATCCGTGACTTTTTGAGCGATCCGGACCGCTATCGCAAACTGGGTGCCAAGATTCCGCGCGGCGTTTTGCTGGTTGGTCCTCCGGGTACCGGTAAGACGCTGCTGGCTAAGGCCGTTGCCGGCGAGGCGGGCGTGCCGTTCTTTAGCATCTCGGGTTCTGACTTTGTCGAGATGTTCGTGGGCGTCGGCGCCAGCCGCGTGCGCGACCTCTTTAAGGAGGCCAAGTCGCAGGCTCCGTCGATTATCTTTATTGACGAGATTGATGCCGTGGGACGTCAGCGCGGAGCCGGTCTGGGTGGCGGTCACGACGAGCGCGAGCAGACGCTCAACCAGCTGCTGGTCGAGATGGACGGTTTTGAGGAAAGCGAGTCGGTCATCCTGATCGCCGCAACCAACCGCCCCGATATTCTGGATCCGGCATTGCTGCGCCCCGGTCGTTTTGACCGTCAGGTCACGGTCGACCGTCCGGACGTAAAGGGCCGCGAGCAGATCTTGCGCGTGCATGCCGAGAATAAGCCGATGGACGAGGACGTTAAGTTTGAGAAGCTCGCCCAGATGACCGTTGGCTTTACCGGTGCCGATCTGGCAAACCTGCTCAACGAATCTGCGCTGCTGGCTGCTCGCCGCCATCGTTCCGTGATCTCGATGGACGAGGTCGAGGAGTCGATGGAGCGCGTGATTGCCGGACCGCAACGCAAGGGTCGTGTGATGACCGAAGCCGAGCGCACCACGATTGCCTACCATGAGAGCGGCCATGCCCTGGTGGGTCACATCTTGGAGCACTCCGATCCGGTTCATAAGATTTCGATTGTCAGCCGCGGTCAGGCTCTGGGCTACACGTTGCAGCTTCCGCAGGAGGATCACTTCCTCAAGACCAAGAACGAGATGCTCGACGAGCTTGCCGTGTTCTTGGGCGGCCGCGTTGCCGAGGAGCTCATGTGCGATGACATCACGTCGGGCGCGAGCAACGACCTGGAGCGCGCGACCAAAATGGCGCGCGAAATGGTTACGCGTCTGGGCATGAGCGAGGAACTGGGCACGCAAGTGTTTGGCGAGGCGCAGCATCAGGTGTTCCTTGGTCGCGATTACGCCGATCACCAGGATTACTCCGAGGAGACGGCGCGCCGCATCGATATCGAGGTTCAGCGCATCATGCGCGAGGCCCATCGCCGCGCGGTCGAGATTTTGGATGCCCGTCGCGATCAGCTTGATCTGATGGCGAAGGTGCTGCTTGAGCGCGAGACCGTCGAGGGCGACGCCGTGAACGCCCTGCTCGATAACGAGTGGGATGCCTACCTTGAGCGCGAGGGCGATATCCTGGCGGCCAAGGAGGAGCGCAACGCCAAGGCGGCCTGCATGCCGACCAAGAAGCGCGCGCCTCGTATGAGCGAGGAGGAGCTGGCGGCTGATGCCGCGGCCTTTGCGCAGGCGGCCATGCAGGAGGATGCCGAAGCCGCATCCGATGACGCCGGCGATGACTGTGCCGTCAATGCCGGTGCCGACACCGACGCCGACAAATAGCCTTTGTGGCGAAAGCCTCCGCCGGGAAACCTGCGGAGGCTTTTTTCTTTTGTCCGATATGGGGCTGTCTGTTGATTGGGGACAGACTTAAATGAGCGTTTTCACGCATTTAAGTCTGTCCCCAATCAACATTGCTGCGGCACTTTGCTCGGCTAAAGCGTACAATAGCGCCTATGCGAAAGGGGAACAGATGATCAACGAAACTATGTATGCTCGCGGTGCGGAAAGCTCCATCATCCGCGAGATCTTTAGCTATGGTCTTGAGCGCAAGGCGCAGATCGGTGCGGAGAACGTATTCGATTTTTCGCTGGGCAACCCGAGTGTTCCGGCGCCCGCCGCTGTGGCTGCGTCCATTAAGAAGGCTTTGGAGCTGCCGAGCGACCAGCTGCACGGTTATACGCCCGCACCGGGTCTGCCGCAATGTCGAGCAGCCGTCGCCGAATCGCTCAACCGCCGCTTTGGCACGAGCTATGAGGGCAAGGACGTCTTTATGACGGTGGGCGCCGCGGCTTCGCTCACCTGCACGCTCAATGCTGTTACGAACCCGGGCGACGAGGTTATTGTTATCGCCCCGTACTTTCCGGAGTATCGCGTGTGGATTGAGAAGGCAGGCTGCACGTGTGTCGAGGCGCCTGCCGATGAAGACACGTTCCAGCTGAGCGTGGACAACGTGCTCAAGGCGATTAGCGATAAGACAGCGGCCGTCATTATCGATTCGCCCAACAACCCGACCGGTGCCGTGTATACGCGCGACACGCTGACGCGACTGGCCGATGTTTTGCGCGAGGTTAACGCCAAGCGCGATCCCGAGAATCCGATTATGCTCATCTCGGATGAGCCGTACCGCGAGATCGTGTACGGTGCCGAGGTGCCCTGGGTGCCCTCGATCTACGAGAACACCGTGGTGTGCTACTCGTATTCTAAGTCGCTGTCGCTGCCTGGTGAGCGCGTGGGTTGGATCTTGGTTCCCAACACCAATCCGCAGGCTGCGCGTCTGATGCCGGCTGTTGCGGGCGCTGCCCGTACGCTGGGTTTTGTATGCGCACCGGCGCTCTTCCAGCGCGTGATTATCGATTGTATCGATGAGCCGAGCGATATCGATGCCTATGCCCGCAACCGCACGGCGCTCACCGACGCATTGGCGGAGTACGGTTACACCTACGTTGAGCCGGACGGTGCTTTCTACCTGTGGGTGAAGGCGCTCGAGCCCGATGCGAATGCGTTTTGCGAGCGCGCAAAGAAGTATGAGTTGCTTGCGGTTCCCTCGGACAGCTTTGGTATGCCGGGTTGGTTCCGCCTGGGCTATTGCGTGAGTTACGAAACGATTGTCAATTCGCTACCTGCTTGGAAGCAGTTGGCGGACGAGTATCGTTAAAAGTAAAGCGCTCTGCCTACAATGTTTTACGTGAAACGGGGTTTGGTGTTAAGCCGAACCCCGTTGTCATGGACGTTGTGTCTTTGGGATGGAGTGGTTTTACGACTATCGAAGGCTATGCGTACAATGAATATAAGCGACGGCCGTGCCAGATAAGGAGACCCGATGCCCTACCTGCTTTCTTGTGACATTCATACCCATACGATGTTCTCTGCGCATGCATATTCGACTATTGAGGAGAATGTGTACTGGGCGGCAGAGCGTGGCCTGCAGGTGCTCGGATCTGCCGACCATCTGAGCTCTATGGTTACGGCTTGCCCTAATGACCTGCGCAGTTACCAGTTCTTTATCAACCAGGATATCTGGCCGCGTATATGGAGCGGCGTGCTGGTGCTGCGTGGTGCCGAGGCCGATATCGTTTCACTGGACGGAAGCCTGTTTGGCGAGGACACTCCTGTCACGCTCGATATCGCCGGCGATTCATACAGCCGTCAGCATTCACTGTTCGATTTGGTTACGCGTAATTTGGATTATTTGGTGGCAAGCGTGCATAATCCGCAGTTCGCTGAAGGCGCGACGCTGGCCCAGACGACCGAGATGTATATCAATGCCCTGGAGCACCCCAAGGTGTTTATGCTGGGCCACACGGGTCGCTCGGGCGTGTCGTTCGATATCGACGAGGTGCTGCTGGCGGCTAAGGCCAAGCACAAGATTATCGAGATCAACAACCATAGTCTTGAACACGGTGTCGACACTGGGCATTGGGCCGTATGCCGCAAGATTGCCGAGCGTTGCGCCGAGCTGGGCGTGGGTATTGGTGTGTCGACCGATGCGCACATTGGCATGGCCATTGGCAAGCTCGATCACGCGCGCAAGTTGCTCGACGAGATTCACTTCCCGCTGGACCTGATCGTGACACGCGACCGCGAGACGCTGCTGCGCGAGATGGCGGCAGCCGGCGTGTGCGACCTGCGCAAGAGGATGTAGCGGAGTTTATAAACCAAGCGAAGGGGGCGGTCCAGGCGGGCCGCCCCCTTTCTTGTCCCAAAAATCTACCGAGGTTGGTTAGCGGCGTTCGAGGACCGCTACGGTTTCGGTATGGTCGGTATGGGGGAACATGTCGACGGGCGTGATCTTGAGCAGGCGATAGCCTCCGTCGAGGAGCTGGTGCAGGTCGCGCTCTTGGGTCACGGGGTTGCAGCTGATATAGGTGATGCGGCGCGGCTTAAGTGCGCAGGCAGCTTCGAGGAACTCGGGGGTGGAGCCGGCGCGCGGCGGGTCGATGGAAAGGACATCGACGCGCTCGTTGTTGTCGGCGGCGTCTAGGATGTAGTCGGTGGCATCGTCGGCCATAAACCAGGCGCTGCGGGTAAGACCGTTGAGCTCGGCATTGCGGCGCGCGTCGGCAATGCCCGCCGGGTTGCGCTCTACGCCGAGCAGCATGATGCCGATACCCTTGTTCTGGGCTTCTTTAGCTGCGCAAAGACCGATGGTGCCGCTGCCGCAGTAAGCATCCATAAGCACATCGCCCTGGTGCAGATCCATGCCGTCGATAGCGAACTGATAGAGCAGCTCGGTCTGCTGCGGGTTGGTCTGGTAGAACGCGGTGGGGGAGATATCGAACTCGTAGCCGAGCAGCTGGTCGCGCATGCACTCGGCGCCATATACAATGCGAGTTTCCTCGCCGAGGATGGCGTTGCCGGTGCGTCCGTTGATGTTTTGGGCGACGGTGACGATGCGCGGATCGAGTGCGGCGACGGCCTCAAAGAAATCCTGTGCATGCGGCAGGTCGCGCTGGGCGGTCACGAGGGTGACCATGATTTGGTCGGTGCGCCAGCCGCAGCGAACGACGGCATAGCGAAGCAAGCCCAGATGCTTGTCCTCGTTAAAGGCGGGAATGCGCAGGCGCTCAGCCTCACGCGCGATGCCGTTGAGAATCTGACGGGCACCCGGCGCCTCGACGGGACATTCGGGAACAGCAACGATTCTGTGCGTGCCACGTTCAAAAAAGCCGCAGCGGACAGCGCCCTCTTTACCGGGGGCAAAGGGAGTGGCGGCCTTATGGCGAAACCCGCGCGGCGCAGGATATTTACCCGGGTCGCCCAGGGTGACGCCCATACCGCGAATGGGGTCGACGCTAATGCCCTCGCGCTCACAAAGCGAGGTAAAAAGCTCCTCCATAGCAGCCTGCTTAGCTGCCAACTGCTTTTTATAAGGACGATTGAGCGCCGTGCACCCACCGCAAGCTTTCATGATGGAACAGGGAGACTTGGGATCCACAGCCTTACGCGCAGACGGAACCGAATTATTATGCGGGCGCTTGGAACGAGTCCGAGGCGCTTTGTCCCCGCCTCGACGAGAGTCAGAACGCTTGGTCTTAGCCCTGCTCTTGGTCGATTTGCTTTTTGCAGCTTTAGAAGACTTGGATTTCGTAGAAGATTTCTCCTCCTTCGACCCCTCAGCCGCCTCCACCAAAGCACGACAAGCCCTACGCTCCGCACGAGATTCTGCCATCAATAACTCCACTAATTCATGAATTAAAGCTGCAAGTATTGTACCGTGCCAAGCCAGCAGACGATATGCAAGCGGTTTAATCGTGTCAGTGATAAGCCCAACGACGGTTGCCCGCCGCGTGAGGGGTGTGGGGGTTAAGTTTCCTGCTCTACAGTCCTGCTCACGACGGAGGCCACATTAAGTGGCCTCCTGTTCGTGCGGAACTCGCGATAAACTTAACCCCCACACCCCTCACGCGGCGGGCAAACTCGCCTTGTGCTCTATCACGCTAAAGTGTATGATTCTGAACGTTACATGACTCACTTTACTTAACTAAAGTGCCACCAAGGGGGAATACCATGAATACCGATATGTCTCGTCGTCAGTTTGTTGGTCTAGCCGGCTCGTTTGCCACGGTGCTCGGCCTTGGTCTTGTCGGCTGCGGCGGTGGTGCCGGAAAGGGCTCTGCTGCTGGATCTACCGCGGCCAAGGATGTAAAGGGCGCTGCGGAGTCCAAGAAGCTCGTGGTGGGCTTTGATAAGTCCTATCCTCCGTACGGCTTTGTGGGCGACGACGGCGAGTACACCGGCTTTGATCTCGATCTGGCCAAGGCTGTTGCCGATAAGCAGGGCTGGGAGGTCAAATACGAGGCCATCGACTGGGACGCTAAAGACACGCTGCTCAACTCGGGCGCCATCAACTGCATCTGGAACGGCTTTACCATGGAGGGCCGTGAGGACGACTACACGTTCTCCGAGCCGTATATGCTCAACGAGCAGGTGCTGGTGGTAAAGAAGGATGCGGGCATCAAGAGCTGGGATGATCTTGCTGGAAAGACCGTGATTACCCAGACCGATTCCGCTGCGCAGGATGTGCTCGAGGGTGACCAGAAGGATCTGGCGGCGACGTTTGCCACGCTCGACACGATCGGCGAGTACAATACGGCCTTTATGCAGCTCGAGAGCGGCGCGGTCGATGCCGTGGCTTGCGACCTTTCGATTGCCCAGTACCAGCTTGCCGCCAAGCCCGCTGCCTATACACAGCTTGATGAGCCGCTGTCCAGCGAGCACTACGCCGTCGGCTTTAAGAAGGGCGACACCAAGTCGGCCGACGCCGTGACCGAGTCGCTCAAGGCGCTCTACGAGGACGGCACGGTCAAGGACCTGTGCGACAGGTATTCAAGCTATGGTCTATCTTTCGATAATTGGGTGCTCAAGTAATGTCTATTCAGGTCATGATGCAGATGCTTGGCCAGGGATTCTTGGTCAGCTTGCAGCTGTTTGTGTTGACGCTGCTCGGGTCGATTCCGCTGGGAATCCCCGTGGCGTTCATGCGCATGAGCAAAATTGCGCCGCTCCGCTGGATTGCGCGCATCTACATTTCGGTGATGCGCGGCACGCCGCTCATGCTGCAGATGTTTGCCATCTACTTTGCCCCGTACTACGTGTTCGGCATCTCGCTCACGCCCGATTCCAAGTGGACGGCGTGCGTTGTGGCGTTCATCATCAACTACGCCGGCTACTTTGCCGAGATCTATCGCTCGGGCCTGCAGTCCATTCCGCGCGGTCAATACGAGGCTGCCGAGGTGCTGGGTTACTCTCGTCTGCAGACGTTTTTGTACATCGTGATGCCGCAGGTTGCCAAACGCATTTTGCCGGCGATGGGCAACGAGATCATCACGCTGGTCAAGGACACGTCGCTGGCGTTTGCCATCGGCGTGGGGGAGATGTTCTCGACGGCCAAGGCGCTGGTCGCCTCGCAGGTGAGCATGGTGCCGTTTGCAATCGCGGCGCTGATTTACTGGGTCTTTAACTTTGTGGTTGAGATGCTGCTGGGCGCTGCCGAGAAAAAATTGGATTACTACCATGATTAATTCGGTAATGGATATAGCGAACGCACGCAAGGCGTTTGGCGGCAATGAGGTGCTCAAGGATATCTCGCTCGAGGTAAAGCGCGGCGAGGTCGTGGCGATTATCGGGCCTTCGGGCGGCGGTAAGTCCACGCTTCTACGCTGCGCCACACTACTCGAGACACTCGACGGTGGCTCGCTTTCGTTTGGCGACCTTGCCGTTGCGACGGACGCGGGGTCGGGCGCGGTATATGCGAAAGGCGACGTGCCCAAGCAAGCGCGCTCGCGATTTGGTCTGGTGTTTCAGAACTACAATCTGTTTCCGCACTATACGGTGATGAAAAACATCACCGATGCTCCGATTCGCGTGCTCAAGCGCCCGCGCGAGCAGGCCGAAGCACGCGCGCGTGAGCTGATCGCGCAGATGGGGCTTACGGGCAACGAGAACAAGGTGCCATGTGAGCTTTCGGGCGGTCAGCAACAGCGTGTGAGTATCGCCCGCGCCTTGGCGCTCGACCCGGAGATCTTGTTCTTTGACGAGCCGACCTCGGCGCTCGATCCCGAGCTAACGGCTGAGGTGCTGCGTGTCATTAAAGACCTTGCCGCACAGAATATGACGATGGTGATCGTGACCCATGCGATGCAGTTTGCGCGCGACGTTGCCGACCGCGTGGTCTTTATGGACGGCGGTCGCATTGTCGAGGAGGGTCCTGCCGAGCAGGTTATCGACCATCCGCGTGAGCAGCGCACCCGTGAGTTCTTGAGCCGTATCGAGGGGTAGACTCAACTCAGAATTGAGATGAAACCGCCGCAGGTCTTATGGCCTGCGGCGGTTTTTTTATTTATGGGCTTTAGCCTGTGCGGGGCGCGCAGCGCGCCGCATCAGAAACCACCCGC